>CAUULH010000022.1:0-11258 GCA_963545875.1 uncultured Ethanoligenens sp. | reverse complement strand
TAAAATGGCCATAATAAAGGCTGGGAAGGAAGTTTACAGCATGCTGCAGATCCGCGATATTTCAAAAAGCTACACGACCGGGGACTTCAAGCAAACGGCGCTCGACCATGTGACCTTGAGTTTCCGCGACAGCGAATTCGTCTCCATTCTGGGCCAGAGCGGTTCCGGAAAAACGACGCTGCTCAACATCATCGGCGGGCTGGATCAATATGACAGCGGCGATCTCATCATCAACGGCAAATCGACCAAACATTTCAAGGACCGCGACTGGGACGCCTACCGCAACAACAGCGTGGGCTTCGTTTTCCAAAGCTACAACCTGATCGCCCATTTGAGCATCATCGACAATGTCGAGCTGAGTATGACCCTCAGCGGCGTTTCGCGCAAAGAGAAACGGCGGCGCGCGCTCGAGGCACTGGAAAAAGTCGGTCTCGCCCAGCACGCGCATAAACGGCCCAACCAGCTCTCCGGCGGGCAGATGCAGCGCGTCGCCATCGCGCGCGCGCTTTCCAACAACCCGGACATCATCCTTGCGGACGAGCCTACCGGCGCGCTCGACAGTGAGACGAGCGAGCAGATCATGGATCTCATCCGGCAGATCGCGAAAGACAAGCTCGTCATCATGGTGACGCACAACCCGGCCCTTGCCGAAAAATATTCGAGCCGCATCGTCCGCATCTCCGACGGAAAAGTAGTCTCCGATACCCACCCGGCCGAAACCGCGGAAGCTCCCCAAAATTATACGTTTCGTAAAACGAGCATGAACTTTCTGACGGCCTTGAATCTCTCCTGGAAAAACATCTTGACCAAAAAAGGCCGCACCGCGCTCACTTCGTTCGCCTCCAGCATCGGCATCATCGGCATCGCGCTGGTGCTCGCCCTTTCAAACGGATTCAATCAGCAGATCAACGATTTTGAAACCAGCACGCTCTCCAATTATCCCATTACCATCAGCAAAACGGTCATGAGCATCAGCAAGTCCACTTCCAGTACGCTAAAGAACAGCTCCGTCGAGTTTACCGGCAAGTCGCATCTCTTTTCCTATGATTCCTCAAAAAACACGGCGGCCCACACCAATACGCTCACGCAAGCGTATCTCGATTATGTAAAAAAGATCAACCCCGCCTTTTTGGAAGGCGTGGGCTACTCGTACAGCGTGAATATGAATCTCCTGACGGAAAAGGACGGCAAAGCGGTCGCCGTGAATACCGGAAACCTGGAATTCGGTACGTTTCCAAGCAAGCTTTCCGGAGAAAACGGAAACTATCTGAACCAATACTACGACGTTCTGGCGGGAAGCCTGCCCAAAAACAAGACCGATCTGGTTCTGGTCGTGGACGAATACAACCGGCTGGATACTTCCATGCTCAAAGAGCTGGGGATCGATTCGACCGATGGTCAAAAGATCTCTTTCAGCCAGATCGTAGGCAAGGAATTCAAGAGCGTCCCGAACGACATCTTCTATAAAAAGACAGCGAACATCTTCACGGTGAACGGCGACCCGTCCGATCTCTCGAACCTTTATCAGAGCAGCAGCGATACCACGCTGAAGATCAGCGGGATCATCCGGATCAAAAAGGACACGAAAGCTTCTTCCCTTTCTTCCGGGATCTACGCTTCTCCTAAGCTTGCCGAGTCGTTTATTCAGGATGCTTCCCGTTCCGAGGTCGTCAGCGCCCAGAAGAGCTCCAGCTACGACGTACTGACGGGTGCGCTGTTCGCGAACGGCCAGACCATCTCGTCGTCTTCCGGTAAGAAATTCGGCAATTCGTTCAATACAACGACATCCGACATATCCTCTGTGACCAAAGAGGATGTCCTGGCTACACTCGGCGACACGAGCATACCGACTTCCATTTTGCTCTATCCGAAAGATTTCGACACCAAAAAGAAGATCACCGCTTATCTGGACAAATGGAACACGGGGCGCAGTACGGACGATAAGATCGAATATACCGACCTGGCCGCTATGATCACCAAACTTTCAGGCAGCATCATGAGCGCCATCACGCTCGTTCTGGTCGCTTTTGCGTCCATTTCGCTCATCGTCTCCATGATCATGATCGGCATCATCATCTACACGTCCGTTCTGGAACGCACGAAAGAGATCGGCGTGCTGCGCGCTTTAGGCGCCCGGAAAAAAGACGTTTCGCGTGTTTTCAACGCAGAAACGTTCATCATCGGCGCCTGCTCCGGCCTTTTAGGCATCGGCATCACCTATCTGCTCGAAATTCCCGCCAATTTGATCCTTTACAAGCTGACTTCGTTGAAAAACGTCGCACAGCTCAACCCGCTCCATGCGGCCGCTCTGGTCACCATCAGCATCGTGCTCACGCTCCTCGGCGGCTTCATTCCCGCGAAATGGGCGGCCAAAAAAGACCCGGTCGAGGCTCTGCGCACCGAATAAGGGACACAGAAAAACGGGCAAAAAAAAATCATCTGCCGGCGGAGCAGATGATGAAACCATAAAACGATTGGATTGGAATAAAAAAACATCGCTGAATGCCGGCTGACCTTGGGAAAGAAGATGAGTGGTAGAAAAAGTAGGATGAAAAGAAAAAGCCTCTTGGGACAAAAGGGAAAAAGAAAGCCAAAATGAAAAGAAAAATGAGCTTTATGATTGGAAGAAGACCCTTTGTCTGCCGTTTCTATCTTTTTTCAGCATCTTCAGTATACGCCTTCGAGAGAGTGAAATGTAAGGTTAAGGTTCAACAAAGATTGCTTTTATTTCATTTGAGATTTGTATAGTATGGATGAAAAAGCCGCCGCGCTCTTTCAAGCACAGATCGATCTGGCGATCATGCCGCCTACCCAGCAGGCGATCAGAGCCAGAAAAAGGTTGGAACACACGTTGACGGCCATCAGTCCATAGCGTCCCTCGGAGAAAAACTGCACGGATTCATAGCTGAATGTGGAGAAAGTCGTCAGCCCGCCCATAATGCCCGTGGTCAGAAAGAGCCGCGCGTTCGGCGAGATAGGCCAGAAGCTCTTGCTGGCCTGCATGATGAAGCCCATCAGCAGGCCGCCGATGATATTGACGAGCAGTGTGCCGAGAGGAAAGACGCCGAGCGACCGGGAAGTCCAGGTGCTGATCGCATAGCGCAGGCTGCCGCCGAAGAAACTGCCGAGGCCGACGAAGAAAAGTTTAGTGAGATTCATAAAGTCACGCTCCTGTCAGATAAGATTGGAGATGGAAACGGATAAAAAAAGATGACTCCTGCTTTTTATGAAAAAAGTAGGAGTCATCAGCACCTTCGTGCAATATGGCGAACTCCATCGCCTTCAACTTTTATTTTAACCGGTCAGAAACGATTTGTAAAGAGCAGACGATGGTCTTCATTCCGTGTCGTCCATCTCCGCATTGTCTTCGATGGCCGCACCGCTCGTCGGCTCGATATTCACGTCTCGATAACACTGCATGCCGGTTCCCGCCGGGATCAGCTTACCGATGATGACGTTTTCTTTCAGGCCGAGCAGCGGATCTTCCTTGCCTTTGATCGCGGCATCGGTGAGAACGCGCGTCGTTTCCTGGAAGGAGGCGGCGGACAGCCACGAATCCGTAGCCAGCGAAGCCTTCGTGATGCCCATCAGCACCGGGCTGGCTACCGCTTCACGCAGGTTCTTTTCGCCCGCCTGGATGCGCCGGCGCACTTTCTCGTTCTGATATTCGAGCTCGTCGCGGTCGATCAGGATACCGGGCAGCATGTCGGTATCGCCTTCGTCATCGACTTTGAGCTTACGCAGCATCTGCCGGACGATGACTTCGATGTGCTTATCGTTGATATCCACACCTTGCATCCGGTAAACGCGCTGGACTTCCTGGATCAGATAATCCTGCACGCCCTTGACACCTTTGATGGCCAGCATGTCGTGCGGGCTCACCGAGCCCTCGGTTAAAAGATCGCCGGCTTCTACCTGCTGGCCTTCCGTCACGCGGATGCGCGAGCCGTAAGACACGGAATAGCTGCGCGTATCGCCCTTTTCCGCATTGGAGACGCTGACCGAGCGGCCGCGTTTATCCTCGTGCAGGGAAACGATGCCGGAGATCTCGGCAACGATGGCCAGATGTTTCGGCTTGCGGGCCTCGAACAGTTCTTCGACGCGCGGCAGGCCCTGCGTGATATCTTCCGCGCTGGCGATACCGCCGGTATGGAACGTACGCATAGTGAGCTGTGTGCCCGGCTCGCCGATGGACTGTGCCGCCACGATACCGGCGGCCTCGCCCACGCTGACCGGCTCGCCGTTGGCGAGGTTGGCCCCGTAGCATTTGGCGCAGACGCCGTGCCGCGCCTTGCAGGTAAGGACCGAGCGGATCTTCACCTTGGTGTAGCCGGCGTCGATGATGCGCTGTGCCGCCGCGTCGTTGATGAGATGCTCGCGGTCCACGATGAGCTCGCCTGTTTTCGGATCGTGGATATCTTCCGCCGGATAGCGGCCGACCAGACGATCGGAAAGCGGCTCGATCATTTCATTGCCGTCTTTGATCGCGTAGACTTCGATGCCGTCGTGCGTGCCGCAGTCTTCTTCACGGATGATGACTTCCTGCGAAACATCCACCAGACGGCGGGTCAGGTAGCCCGAATCGGCGGTACGCAGGGCGGTATCGGCCAGGCCTTTGCGCGCGCCGCGGGAAGAAACGAAGTATTCGAGGATATTGAGGCCTTCGCGGTAGTTAGAGCGGATCGGCACCTCGATGGTGCGTCCGGACGTATTGGCGATCAGGCCGCGCATACCGGCGAGCTGGCGGATCTGGTTGAAAGAACCGCGGGCGCCGGAATTGGCGAACATGTAGATCGGGTTGAACTCGTCGAGAGTGTCCTGAAGGGCGTTGGCCACTTTTTTGGTCGTTTCGTCCCAGATGCGGATGACGTTGTTGAAGCGCTCTTCATTGGAATAAAGGCCGCGGCGGAACTTCTTGGTCACGTTGTCCACTTTGGCTTCGGCCTCATCAATGAGCTCTTTTTTCTGCGGCGGGATGACGGCGTCGCACACGGCGATGGTCAGGCCGCTGCGGGTGGAATATTTATAGCCCTGCGACTTGATATGATCGAGCACCACGGCGGTCTTGGAGGTACCGTGCAGTTTGATGCACTTTTCGATGATCTCGCCGAGCTGCTTTTTGCCGACCAGGAACGTGATCTCCAAGTCCAGCTCGTGGCCCGGCACCGTGCGGTCCACATAGGCGAGGTCCTGCGGGATCGGCATATTGAAGATGAGACGGCCTACCGTGGCGTCGATGATGCGGGTAAGGCTCTGCCCGTTCACTTGACGGGTCACACGGACCTTTACCGGCGCGTGCAGGCCCACAACGCCCGCGCTGTAAGCCATCAGCGCTTCATCCGGATCGCGGAAGACTTTTCCTTCGCCTTCTTCACCCTTTTTGATGAGCGTGAGGTAATAGGAACCGAGCACCATATCCTGTGTCGGCACCGTTACCGGGCGGCCGTCCGAAGGTTTGAGCAGATTATTGGCCGCCAGCATGAGGAAGCGTGCTTCTGCCTGCGCCTCGGTGGAAAGCGGCACATGCACGGCCATCTGGTCGCCGTCGAAGTCGGCATTGTACGCCGTGCAGGCGAGCGGATGCAGCTTGATGGCGCGGCCCTCGACGAGCACCGGCTCGAATGCCTGGATGCCCAGACGATGGAGCGTAGGCGCGCGGTTCAAGAGCACCGGATGGCCTTTGATGACCTCTTCGAGCGCGTCGAAAACCTCGTTTTTGGCGTGCTCGACCATCTTGCGCGCGCTCTTGATGTTGCTGGCGGCGCCCGTTTCCACGAGACGTTTCATCACGAACGGCTTGAACAGCTCGAGCGCCATCTCTTTCGGCAGGCCGCACTGATACATCTTGAGCTCCGGCCCGACCACGATGACCGAGCGGCCGGAATAGTCGACACGTTTGCCGAGCAGATTCTGGCGGAAACGGCCCTGTTTGCCTTTGAGCATATCGGAAAGAGATTTGAGCGGGCGGTTGTTCGGTCCGGTGACCGG
Source organism: uncultured Ethanoligenens sp. (assembly GCA_963545875.1). Classification (GTDB taxonomy): domain Bacteria; phylum Bacillota; class Clostridia; order Oscillospirales; family Ethanoligenentaceae; genus Ethanoligenens. The sequence continues at coordinate 5,270 of CAUULH010000022.1, read as the reverse complement.
GCGGCCGCGGCGGCCGTTGTCGATCAGCGCGTCTACCGCTTCCTGAAGCATGCGCTTTTCGTTGCGGACGATGATATCCGGCGCGCCAAGCTCAAGCAGACGTTTGAGACGGTTGTTCCGGTTGATGACGCGGCGGTAAAGGTCGTTCAGGTCGGAGGTGGCGAAACGGCCGCCGTCGAGCTGGACCATCGGGCGCAGTTCCGGCGGAATGACCGGCACCACGTCGAGGATCATCCATTCCGGCCGGTTGCCGGAGTTGCGGAACGATTCGACGACTTCCAGACGTTTGAGGATGCGCACTTTTTTCTGGCCGGAAGCATTCAGGAGCTCCGATTTCAGATCGTCGCCGAGTTTATCGAGGTCGATCTCCTTCAAAAGCTCTTTGATGCTCTCGGCGCCCATGCCGGCTTTGAAGTCGTCCTCATATTTTTCCCGCATGTCGCGGTATTCTTTTTCGGTGAGGAGCTGTTTTTTCTCGAGCGGCGTGCTGCCCGGGTCCGTCACGATATAGGAAGCGAAATAAAGCACTTTCTCAAGCAGGCGCGGCGAGAGGTCGAGGATGAGCCCCATGCGCGACGGGATGCCTTTGAAATACCAGATATGCGATACCGGCGCGGCAAGGGCGATGTGGCCCATGCGCTCGCGGCGCACTTTTGCGCGCGTGACTTCCACGCCGCAGCGCTCACAGATCTTGCCTTTGTAGCGGATGCGTTTATATTTGCCGCAGTGGCATTCCCAGTCCTTCACCGGCCCGAAAATGCGCTCGCAGAACAGGCCGTCCCGTTCCGGTTTGAGCGTGCGGTAGTTGATCGTTTCCGGTTTTTTGACTTCCCCGTGGGACCACTCCAAGATCTTATCCGGCGAAGCAAGCCCGATCTTGATACTGTCTAACGTATTAAATTCCAAAATGCGCCGTCCCCTTCCCAATTTGCCGGCGGATCGCCGTCATTTCCATAGGCTTATGCGGTTATGGCCGCAGAAAACGAGCGAAAAATCCTCACTCGTTTGAATCGTCTTGGCTGTCCTGATCGCCGGAAGCATCGGCCGCGCCTTTTTCTTCCGCACCGTCGTCATCCGACGAGAGGTCAAGGGTATCCTCATCGGAATCCGCAGAATCATCGGACGGCTCCGGCTCGCCGATCTTGAAGCTGTCTTCCAGCTCATGGTCAACGGCCACATCGGAGAACGCCTGATCGTCCACGCGCCCGAGGCCGATATCGTCGTCTTCGGTGTCTTTCAAGTCCACTTCGTTTCCGTCTTTATCCAGCACCTTCATATCCAGCGCCAGCGACTGCAATTCCTTGATGAGGACCTTGAACGCTTCCGGCACGCCCGGACGCGGCACGTTCTGGCCTTTCACAATGGCCTCGTAGGTCTTGACACGGCCGACCACATCGTCCGACTTGACGGTCTGGATCTCCTGGAGCGTGTAGGCCGCGCCGTAAGCTTCCAGTGCCCAGACTTCCATCTCGCCGAAACGCTGGCCGCCGAACTGGGCCTTGCCGCCGAGCGGCTGCTGCGTCACCAGCGAATACGGGCCGGTGGAACGCGCGTGGATCTTATCATCGACCAGATGCGCCAGCTTCAGGAAGTACATATAGCCGACGGTGATCGGATGGTCGAAAGGTGAACCCGTGCGGCCGTCGTAAAGCTGGCATTTGCCGTCTTCGCGCAGGCCGGCTTTTTTGAGGCATTCCACGATGTCGCCCTCGTGCGCGCCGTCGAACACCGGCGTCATCACTTTCCAGCCCAGCGCCTTGGCCGCGTAGCCGAGGTGGACTTCCAGCACCTGCCCGATGTTCATGCGGGAAGGCACGCCCAACGGATTGAGCACGATGTCGAGCGGCGTGCCGTCCGGCAGGAAAGGCATATCTTCCGACGGCAGGATGCGCGAAACGACGCCCTTGTTGCCGTGGCGGCCGGCCATCTTGTCGCCCACGCTGATCTTGCGCTTTTGGGCGATGTAGCACCGAACGACCATATTGACGCCCGGATTCAGTTCTTCGCTGTTCTCACGGGTAAAGACCTTGACGTCAACCACGATGCCGTACTCGCCGTGGGGCACGCGCAGCGAGGTATCGCGCACTTCGCGGGCCTTTTCACCAAAAATGGCGCGCAGCAGGCGTTCCTCGGCGGTCAGTTCCGTTTCGCCTTTCGGCGTCACTTTGCCCACCAGAATATCGCCGGCGCGCACTTCCGCGCCCACGCGGATGATGCCGCGCTCGTCGAGGTCGCGCAGCGCGTCTTCACCGACGTTCGGGATGTCGCGCGTAATCTCTTCCGGCCCGAGCTTGGTATCGCGGGCTTCGAGCTCGTATTCTTCGATATGGATGGACGTATAGACGTCGTCGCGCACCAGGCGCTCGTTGAGCAGGACGGCGTCTTCGTAGTTGTAGCCTTCCCACGTCATAAAGCCGATGAGCACGTTGCGGCCGAGCGCGATCTCGCCCTGGCTGGTAGACGGACCATCCGCGAGCACCTGGCCTTTGGTCACGCGCTCACCGTGATAGACGATGGGATGATGATTGAAGCACATGCCCTGGTTGGAACGCAGGAACTTGATCATATGATAGGTATCGAGCCGGCCGGAATCCGTGCGCACGACGATCTCGTTGGCGCTCACGCGTTCCACGACGCCGCTTTCTTTGGCAAGGATGCAGACGCCGGAATCCACGGCCGCCTTGTACTCCATGCCGGTGCCCACGATGGGCGACTCCGTGCGCAGGAGAGGCACGGCCTGGCGCTGCATGTTCGAGCCCATCAGGGCGCGGTTGGCATCGTCGTTCTCGAGGAACGGGATCATGGCCGTGGCGACCGAGACCACCATCTTCGGCGAGACATCCATGAAATCGACTTTTTCGCGCTCGATCTCAAGGATCTCGTCGCGGTGGCGGGCGGCGACTTTTTTATGGACGAAGTGGCCTTCCGCGTCCAGCGGCTCGTTGGCCTGCGCCACGGTATATTCATCTTCCACGTCGGCGGTCATATAGACCACTTCGCTGGTAACGACGCCCGTATCGCGGTTCACGCGGCGGTACGGCGCTTCGATGAAGCCATACTCGTTGATGCGCGCGAAAGAAGCCAGGTAGGAGATCAGGCCGATATTCGGGCCTTCAGGCGTCTCGATCGGGCACATGCGGCCGTAATGCGTATAGTGCACATCGCGGACTTCGAATCCTGCGCGGTCACGCGAGAGACCGCCGGGACCCAGCGCGGAGAGACGGCGCTTATGCGTCAGCTCAGCGAGCGGGTTGGTCTGGTCCATGAACTGCGACAGCGGCGATGAGCCGAAGAATTCTTTGATCGAGGCCATCACCGGGCGCGAGTTGATGATGGACTGCGGCGTGATGGTATCGATATCCTGCGACTGGAGGTTCATGCGTTCGCGGATGACGCGCTCCATGCGGGAAAAGCCGATGCGGAACTGGTTCTGCAGCAGCTCGCCCACGCTGCGGATGCGGCGGTTGCCCAGATGGTCGATATCGTCGATATTGCCGATATCGCTCGCCAGGCAGTTGAGATAGTTAATGGAAGAAAAGATATCGTCGATGATGATGTGCTTCGGTACGAGCTCATCGGCGCGCTCGGTGACGGCGGCGCGGAGCTCGTCTTCCGTCTTGCAGGAATCGAGGATCTCGCGCAGGACGGAGAAGCGCACTTTTTCCTTGATGCCGCACTCGTGCGGGTCGAACGGCAAGAACGGCGCGGCGTCCACCATGCCGTTCGAAATGATCTTCACTTCGCGGTCGCCGACTTGCACAAAAGCCGTATCCACGCCTGTGCGCTCGATCTCCAGCGCTTTGGCGCGGCTGATAGTCTCGCCTTCGTCCGCCATGATCTCGCCGGTAAGCGGATTGGCGAGCGGGCGCGAGAGCGTGCAGCCGGGCAGCCGGTTGCTGATGGCCAGCTTTTTGTTGAATTTATAGCGGCCGACATGGGAGAGATCGTAGCGCTTCGGGTCGAAGAACAGTTGATTGATGTGGCTTTGAGCGCTCTCGACCGTCGGCGGCTCGCCCGGGCGGAGTTTGCGGTAGACTTCGAGCAGGCCCTCTTCCACCGATTTGGTGTTGTCTTTCTCGATGGAGCTCTTCATACGGTCGTCGTCGCCGAAGAAATCGAGGATCTCGGTATCCGTACCGAGCCCCAGCGCGCGGACGAACACCGTGATGGGAAGCTTGCGATTCTTATCGATGCGGACATAGAAGACGTCGTTGGAGTCGGTTTCATATTCGAGCCAGGCGCCGCGGTTTGGGATGACCGTGGTGGTGAAGAGTTTTTTGCCGGTCTTGTCGTGATCCATGCCATAATAGACGCCGGGCGAACGCACGAGCTGGGAAACGATGACGCGCTCTGCGCCGTTGATGACGAACGTGCCGCTGTCGGTCATCAGCGGGAAATCGCCCATGAAGATTTCCTGCTCTTTGACTTCGCCGGTCTCTTTGTTGATGAGACGCGCAAGCACGCGCATCGGCGCCGCATAGGTGGCGTCGCGCTCCTTGCACTCTTCAATGCTGTATTTCGGCTGGTCGTCTATGGTGTAATCGACAAAATCGAGAACGAGATTTCCGGTGAAATCCGTGATGGAGGAAACGTCTTTGAAAACTTCCTTCAACCCTTCGTCGAGAAACCACTGGTAGGAATTCTTCTGTATTTCAATGAGGTTCGGCATATCCAGGACTTCATTGATGTGCGCAAAGCTCATGCGTACATTTTTGCCAAGCTGCACAGGCTTTACATTCACCATATTGATTCTACCACTCCAATCTTTCTTCTCGGGCTTGCGCCGCACAAAAAACCGCCGCAGCGACCGGACAGGATAACCTGATTTTGGGGGCACTGCGCGGAATTATGGAATGCCTGCAAATTGCTCACAGGACTATTGAACAATCCAAAAGCATATGCTATAATGGCTCTGGAAACACATAAAAAGCCATACAGCGGAAAAGCTATTTAGATACAGTATTATATTATAAAGCCTTTCAGCGCATGTGTCAATGCTTTTCCGCAATAAACTTGCGCAAATAAAGCGGCCTGTGTGGTGGATTTCCGCCATGAAGGGCCGCTTTTCTTTTTCGCTGCCGCGCTGATTACGGGCTTGATTAAAATGCGGGTTTCCGGTCCGGAGCGGGCTTTTGGGTAAAAAGCGGTGCAAGGGGAATAAATAGAAAGAACGGCGGCGTTGCGATGGAAAGGGAAAGGGACTTTTTATGCGGATCAAAGAAGACATCACAGTCGGCGGCATGAGCTGCAAACATTGCATCCGGGCCGTC
>CAUULH010000021.1:0-11312 GCA_963545875.1 uncultured Ethanoligenens sp. | reverse complement strand
CACCTGAACGCAGCTTAGTATTTTCGATGCGTGCCTGTGCGGAGAGCATACGCGAAACGTTCTGCTCCCTCGTCATCTCCAGCGAGAAGAACGCGACTTTTCCGCCCGCGCGGGCTACGTTCTGCGCGATATTGAGCGCGAAAGCGGATTTGCCCATGGCCGGACGGGCGGCGAGCAGGATGAGATCGGACCGGTTGAGGCCCATGATGTAACGGTCGAGCTCCGAAAAGCCGGTAGGCATCCCGAGAAACTCTTTTTTATCCGCGCCGCTGATCTTTTTCAGGCGGTCGTAGGTTTCGAGAATGACCTCGCGCACCGGGCGCAGGCCGTTCTTGACATTATCCTGCCGGATATCGTAGATGCGCTGCTCCGCCATATCCACCACGGAACGCACATCGTCGGTCTCCTGCACGGCGGCACCGATGATGTCCCGCGAGACTTGGATCAGACTGCGGAGATAATATTTATCCTCGACGATATGGGCATAGGCCATCGCGTTGGCGGAAGACGGCACCATCTGCATCAGCGAGAGCAGGTAAGCCTTGCCGCCCGCCTCGTCGTAGACGCCGTCCGCTTTGAGCTCGTTTAAGAGCGTGACGAAATCGATGGAGTTGCTGGCGGAAAACATCCGCACCATGGTGGCATAGATCTTGCGGTGCTGGGCGAGATAAAAATATTGAGGCTTCAGTACATCGAGAAGCTGAAGAAGGACGTCCGGGTCCACCAGCACGGCGCCTAAGACCGATTGCTCGGCCTCAAGGCTGTAGGGGAGCGGCACGTTCCCAAGCAGCTCGTTTTTGTCTGTTTCGGCCATCCCGCTCCCTCCTTCTTCGTCCTCTTCTTTTTATCGGAAAGAGCTTACTGCGCTTCGCTCACGAAAGCCGACATTTTGGCGGCAATACCGGTGTGCAGACGGATCTCAAACGGATAGGTGCCGAACGCCTTGATCTCTACGGCCAGCACGATCTTGCGCTTATTGACCTTGACGGCGTACTGGGCCGTGACGGCCGCGGCAATCTCCTTCGCCGTCACCGAGCCGAACAGGCGGCCGTTCTCTCCGGCTTTCGCCGCGATCTTCACCTGCTTGCCGTCAAGCTTTTCCGCGGCCTTTTTCGCCTCGGCGAGCTCGACCTCAGCGCGGTGTTTTTCCGCCGCTTCACGTCCGCGCAGATCGTTCACAGCCTGTGCGGAGGCTTCAAAAGCCAAGCCGCGCGGGAGCAGAAAATTGCGCGCATAGCCGTCGGAGACTTCGACGAGCTGGCCGGCTTTACCGCTTCCCTTTACATCCGATTTCAAAATGATCTTCATCTTGCATCCTCCGTTCCCCGGCGGCAGAAAAGCCGCCGCCGGACTTTTATTATACCATGCGGGGAGCGTCCGTCAATGCTCCGCCCCATGTAACTTGAAAGCATGACGCTCTATTTGTTGTTTTCAAAATACTGATCGATGGCCTGCGTGAGCTGCACACAGGCGGCGTCGGCCGAAACATCGGCAAGCTGTGTGCCCGCCATCGTGAGATGGCCGCCGCCGCCCATCGTTTCGAGAATGAGCTGGACGTTCACGGCACCCATGCTCCGCCCGGAGATCGCCGAGCCGCTGCCCGTCGGATAGATGACGAACGACGCTTTCACGCCCTTTATCGTGAGCAGATCGTCCGCCGCCTGCGGCGCGATGAGCTTGATATCCGGGTCCGGCTCGCCGGTATAGACGGCGACGGCACAGCCCTGGTACATCTTGGCGGAAGCCACCAGTGCCGTGCGTTTTTTATAATCGTCTAACGAATCGGAAAACAGGGCTTTCACGCGGGCGGTGTTCGCGCCCTTGCGGCGCAGGTAGCCCGCGGCCTCAAACGTGCGCACGCCGGTACGCACGGAAAAATTCCGCGTGTCCAGCGTGATGCCGGCCAGCATCGCTCCCGCTTCCACGGCCGTGACGGCGCCGTCCGCGATATACTGCATGAGTTCCGCCACCATCTCGCTGGTGGAAGAAGCGTAAGTCTCATGGTAAAAGATGACGGCGTTGTCGATGAAATCGACCATTTTGCGGTGATGATCGATGACGACAACCGTGCGCGCCACGCGATAGAGCTCCTGCGATTCCACAAAACCTTTCCGGTGGGTATCGACGACGATGAGGAGCGTCTTGCGCATCAGGAGCATGAGACATTCTTCCGGCGCGATGAACGCATCGGCATAGCCTTCCTCGTTTTCCTCAAGACTTTGGACAAAATCGGCGGCGAGGCAGGTCTTTTTGTTGAGGACGATGCGTGCGTCACGCCCTCGGGAAAGGCAGGCTTTGCGCAGCGCGACGGCCGCGCCGAGCGAATCCAGATCGCCGTTGCGGTGGCCCATGATGAGCACGTTGTCGCTGCCGTCGATGAGCTCCGCCAGCGCCGAGGCGATGATGCGCGTCTTGACTTTGGTGCGCTTTTCCACCACCTGCGTGATGCCGCCGTAAAACTCGAAGCCGCTCGCCGTGCGCACGGCGGCCTGATCGCCCCCGCGGCCCAGCGCCATATCGAGCGCCTGACGCGCCATCTCTTCGGTCTCGGCGAACGTGCGTCCGCCGTGGCCCACGCCGATGGACAGCGTGGCCGGCATATGCTCGCCCGCCACGACCTTGCGCACCGTATCGAGGATATCGAAGCGGCTCTCGAGAATCTTGCGCATATGCCGCTCTTCAAAAACGAACAGGTACTTGTCCCGGTCCGCGTGGCGGAGAAAGCCCGTCGTGCCGGAAACCCACTGGATCAGTTCTTTTTCGATGCGGCCGACGATATCCGCCTTTTCGCCCTCGCGGGCGTTCTGCATCAGCTCGTCGTAGTTGTCGATCTCGATAAAAGCGACGACGGGCCGGCTCTCGCGGAACTCGTCCGCGATATTTTTGAGCTCGGTATTCTCCACCCAATAAAGCGTATAGAAGCCGCGGTCCGCCGGACTGCCGTAAACGGTGAAACGGCGGCGGTGCGTCACCACGTCCACCGCCGTACCCGGCTTGTCAAAAGAAGCGGGACTTAAGTTTTTCGCCAGCGTTTTCAGGTCCGCGCCGAGCAGATCTTCGCCGCCGAGCACCTGATCGCGGAACGCGGCGTTGTAGAGCACGATCTCGCCCTTTTCGGCCACGAGCACGAGCGGAAGCGGGAAACGGAGCAGCGCGTCGCGGCTGCGGGAATCGAGCCCGGCGGCTGTTTTGACCGCCAAAGAACGCATATCGTGCCGCACGCCCAAAAAGCCGAGGTACACGGCGGCCGCCACGACGACCGAGATGCAAAGCTCGCCCAGCGCCACATGGTAGTCCCAGAAAAAGCTGATGCATGAAAGCAGCGGCGGAATAGCCGCCGCCAAGATCACGGCCGGCATGAACCGCCAGATGCGTTTTGTCCTTTTCATAAACGCTTCCTCATTCCCTATCTGTCCAAAAGAATGGGCCCTTACACTTCCATGATGACCGGCAGGATCATCGGGCTGCGCTTGGTGCGCTCATAAAGCAGCTTGGAAAGCGCCTCTTTTACGCGGGACTTGATGGTGCCCCACTCGGTGATATGGTCTTCCGCGCACTCTTCGAGCACCTTGCGCGCGGTCAGGCGGGTCTGCTCCATGAGCGGCTCGGATTCCCGGACATAGACGAAACCGCGGGAAACGATATCCGGCCCGGCCACCAGCGTGCCCGAAGCGCCGTCGATAGTGGCGACCACAACGATGAGACCGTCCTGTGCGAGATGTTTGCGGTCGCGCAGCACGATGGAGCCGACATCGCCCACGCCGGTGCCGTCCACCAGCACGCGGCCGGCGGGCACGGTGCCGGCGAATTTGGCCACGCCGTTGCTGAACTCCACGACCTTGCCGATCTCGTCGATGATGATATTGGATTCGGGGATGCCCACGCTGAGCGCGAGCCCCGCGTTCTTTTTCAGATGTTTGAACTCGCCGTGCACCGGCATGAAATATTTCGGCTTGCACAGCGCGATGATGATCTTGAGCTCTTCCTGCCTCGCGTGGCCGGAAACGTGAACCTCTTCATAGACGACTTCCGCGCCGAGACGCATCAGCTCGTTGACCACGCGGCCCACGGTCTTTTCGTTGCCCGGAATAGGATTGGCCGAGATGATGACGAAATCATCCGGCCCGACCACGACTTTGCGGTGGTCGGAATACGCCATGCGGTACAGCGCGGACATCGCTTCGCCCTGGCTGCCCGTCGTGACGATGACCATTTTTTCCTTCGGGTAGCGGTCGATGTCGTCGAGATCCACCACGAGTCCGTCCGGGATATTGAGATAGCCGAGCTCGGCGGAAATGGTGCAGACATTGACCATGCTCCGGCCGGAGATGGCCACATGGCGGCCGTATTTCTGCGCGTAGTTGACGATCTGCTGTACGCGGTGCACGTTGGAGGCGAACGTGGCGATGATGAGCCGCTTGCCTTCCGCGCGGGCAAAGAGCGTATCGAACGCCTCGCCCACTTTGCGCTCGCTGAGCGTGTAGCCCGGACGCTCCGCGTTGGTGGAATCCATCAGGAGCGCCGTAACGCCCTCTTTGCCCAGTTCGCCGAAGCGCGCGAGATCGATCATCTCGCCGTGGATAGGCGTACAGTCGATCTTGAAATCGCCCGTCTGAACGAAAAGACCCGCGGGCGTGTGGATGGCCAGCGCCACCGAACCCGCGATGGAATGGTTCACATTGATGAATTCCACCGTCATGCAGCCGAGGCGGACCGTATCTCCCGGGCTGACGATGTGCATCTTCACCTTGCCGGAAAGATTGTGTTCTTTCAGCTTGCTGTCTACCAGCGCGAGCGTGAGCTCGGTGCCGTAGATGGGGATATTGATCTGCTTGAGCAGATACGGGATGCCGCCGATATGGTCCTCATGCCCGTGCGTGAGCACCAGCCCGCGGACCCGGTCCTTGTTCTTGACGAGCCAGGTCATGTCGGGGATCACGAGGTCTACGCCGAGCATGTCGCTGTCCGGAAATTCGAGGCCGCAGTCCACCACGAAGATGTCGTTTCCGCACTCGTAAGCGGTCATGTTCTTGCCGATCTCATTGAGGCCGCCGAGCGGGATGATGCGGATCGGCGTGCCGGTCCTCACGGCCGGACGGCGCGGGTGACGGTGATAAACGCGGGGACTCCTTCTCGGCATGCCCTCCTTTTGGGTTTCTCCGCCCGCGGCGGGATGGATGGCGTGTTCCGGCGCCTTAGGCGCCGGCTGGTTATTCGTAGTCACAGATATTTACCTCCTGAAAATCATCGATTCGATTCTTGAAAACGCGTCTATACAGGGATACGGACTTGAAAACAGCCGTCAAATTCCTTTTGCGGAAAAACCGGGCACTTCTTGTCGCAAGCCGCCCCTTTTGATTCCGAACAGGATGTATAGGCATATAGAGGGCAAAAACAAAGGTTATTTTGGTCCTCTATACAACGATACGGACAACCGATAAAAAGAAAACCCGGCCTTTATCACAAGCCGGATTTATGCTTTAAGACCCGTGCAGCCGCAGATGTCCGCAGACAACAGAGAACGAAAGCCGCCTTTTCCGAAAAAAAGCGGCTGTCCCTCAAAGCGGTATCAAGGAGAGCGCCTGCCCATCGCACACGAGCGCTCTGCTTTCCGCCGCTTCTGCAGCCCCAACGGGGCAAATCCAAACCGTACAAACAACTCTCTTTCAGAGTATATCGCGGTCCTTACGAATTGTCAAGAGCGGTTTCTTTTTGCAGCTCGCGCTGAAAATCCAGGCACAGCTCCTCGGCGGTCTCCATATCGCGCGCTTCCGCCAGGATGCGCAGGCCTTTCCCGCGCTTGAGCGGGCTGAGCAGGATACGGCCTTCCCGCTTGGTGAGCAGCACGCCTTCGCCGACGCCGTTTTCCGGCAGGCTTTCTGAAAACGAGCGCAGCAGGCGGCCCGGGTTCCCGGCGATGGGCACGGAGCGCGCCGCCACCGCGAACGACGGCAGACGAGCCGCCGCATCGTGCAGGCGCACGCCGTTCTTTTGCAGATAAGCGAGGATGCGCAGACCGTTCTCGAGCCCGTCCCGCACCCAGGGCTGTGCCGCCGCGAGCCCGCGGGCCTCTTGGTCTCCATCGTCCGCCGGGCAGGAGAGATACCGCAGGACCCGCCTGCCGTACCGATCCGCCAGCGTATCCAGCGCGTGCGGAGCGCCGTAAGGCAGCGCCACGTCCTCGCCCCTTTCAAACGCGGCCGCGCACCCGAGCGCCAGCGTATGCACCGGTGAAAGATACTTCCCCTCTTCGTCAAAGAACGAAGCCGCGCTGCCGGAAAACGTCAGGTGCAGGCGCAGACCGCCCGGCCGGCAGGAAAGGCCTTCAAGCACTTCGGCCAGCCGCCCGCGCGCCTGCCGGTTGGCCGAGCGCACCGTAACGGCCGTGCCCGAAAGGCCTTCCGGCGCGAACGAAGAGAGCCTGCGCGCGTAGACGGCGCCGATGCCGGAAAGCGGCTCCACGCGCCCGTATTCCGACGGCGGGCAGCGTTTGACTTCCCCGGCGGCCAGATGCGTGTCCATCGTGCGCTCCCATTTGCGGCAGAGCGGCAGACCGTGGCCGTCGCAGAGGCGAAGCACGGCGCGCGTGCCCGCCATGCGCGTAAAGATGCCGAGGTCGGCCCCGCAGGCCGTGACGCCGAAACGGAACTGCGCTTCGAAGCCGCTGCCGAGATCCAGCGCTTTCGCGCCGGAAGAAAGCACGCCGGCAAGCAGCGCCTGTTTCATCGCCGCGGAAGCCGGGCTGCCGTCGTCGCCTACGGCGATGCTCCCGCGGGCCGCCGCCTCTCCCGCCGCCGCGCCGAGCCTGGCGCAGAATTCGGGCGTGACTTCCACGCCCACCTCGCCGGCCACGCCTTCGTCATCGAAGATGCCGCGCCGCGCCGCGCCGGATTTGATGTTTCTTGCCGCCCGGGCGCCGTCTTCCACGTGCTTGCCCGGCCAGACGCGCACGCCCGGCGCAAGCGCGGCTTCTCTGCCGATGACCGCGCCCGCGCCCGCCACGCTCCCCTCGAAAAGCCCTGCCCGCGCGCCGAGCCTCGCGCCCGCGCACACGAGCGCGCCCCGGAGCTCGCAGCGCGCGCCCACGTAGGCATCCGGCAGCAGCACGGATTCCCGGATCATGGTATTCGGCCCGATGCTGCACCCGTCGTCCACGACGGCGTACGGCCCGATGGACGCGCCTTCACCGACGGTGACGTCCTCGCCGAGGTAGACGGGCGGCCTGAGATGATAATTCCCCGCAGGAAGGCGGCCTTTGAAGCGGATCCCGTTCGCTTTCCGGCCCGGCAGCCGGGCTTCCGCCTTGCCGTCGAGCAGGTCGAACTGGCTTTGCAGATAGGCGGAGATGTCGCCGATATCGCACCAGTATCCGTCGGCGTCAAAACCGAAAAGCGGAAGCCCGGCGCGCATCAGGGCCGGGAAAAGGTCTTTGCTGAAATCGAAAGGCTTTCCTTCCGGAACGGCGGCCAGCGCCCGCGGCGAAAGGATATAGATGCCGGTATTGACCGCATCCGTGATGGACTGCGCCCAGCCCGGCTTTTCCACAAAACCGTGCACGCCGCCGTCCGGCGACGTCACAACAAGGCCGTATTCACGCGGGTCGGCCACGTGCGAAAGCAGCAGGGTGGCCGCCGCTTTCCTCTCCCGATGGAACGCCGCCGCCGCCCGAAGATCGAAATCGCAGAGCGCGTCGCCGCTGATGACGAGCAGATCGTCGTCTCCCGGCGCGCAGGCGTGGCGCACGCCGCCCGCCGTGCCGAGCGGCTCGTCTTCTTCCACGAAGCGGAGCTTGACCCCGGCAAATTCCCCTTCCGGGTAAGCATCCCGGATAACGCCCGGCAGATAGCGCAGGGTGACCGCGGCGCGCGTGACGCCGTTTTTGGCCAAAAGCTCCAGAATATAATCAAGCGCGGGCCTGCCGCACAGACGCGCCATCGGTTTCGGACAGTCGCAGGTAAGCGGGCGCAGGCGCGTGCCTTCGCCGCCCGCCATGATGACAGCTTGCATATCGGTGCCCCTTTGCCATAGAGTGGCTCTGCGTGTTTTTATTCGCAAAGTCCTTATCGCTATTATGGCTCCGCCATGGCGGTTTTATCGGCACGGAAAAAGGCTTTTTTCAGATAAAAATGAGGGCGAACTGCATGAAAAGCAAACCCGAAAAAATACCGCCCACGGCGGGACCGGCGCGCCCGCCCGCCTGCGCGGACGGGATGAGCCCGGCAAACGAGAGATAGAGCATGATGCCCGCCACCCAGCCGAACAGCGCGCCGAGAACGGCCGGGCCGAGAAACGGGCGCAGAATGGTGAACGCGAGCAGCGCGCCGGCCGGCTCCGTGAGGCCGGAAAGCGCCGAATACGCAAAGGCTTTGAAGCGGCTGCCCGTGCCGTAATAGACCGGCGCGGCGACGGCGATGCCCTCGGGGATATTGTGGAGCGCGATGGAAACGGCCACCGGCAGGCCGATCTTGAGATCGGCATAACCCGCCAGAAAAGTCGCCATGCCTTCGGGCAGGTTGTGGAGCGCGATGGCGAGCGCCGTCACGGCGCCCATGCGCGCGAGCGGCGCGCCGGAGCCGGACGCGGAAACGGCGGATTCCGGCAGCGCGCGGTCGATGCCGTAAGCCGTAAAGAGCCCGAGTGTGAGAAATAGCAGCGCCAGCGCGTCCGCCGCATCCTCTCCGCCCCGCAGCGTTACCCCTTTTTCGATAAAGACCTTGGACTGCGGAAGCAGGTCGGCCACCGATACCAGAATCATCACGCCCGCGGCAAAGCCGAGGGAAAAAGAGAGAAAACGCCGGTTTTCTTTTTTTGAAAAAAGAGCGATGAGACCGCCGAGCGCCGTAGCCGCGCCCGCGGCGGAAGAAAGCAGGAACGCCTGCCCGAATCCCTGCATTTTTTGCCTCCTCTCATCCTGCGGCGGCCCCGCACGGCATTGTATAAAGTCGATGGATTTGGTACAATAAAGAAAAGTCAAATTCGAACGGAAACGGGGATCTCGATGGCAGAAAATCGCAAACACGTTGACCTTTATACGGACGGCGCCTGCCGGGGCAATCCCGGGCCCGGCGGATACGGCGCCATCCTCCGCTACGGCAAAAACGAAAAAGAGCTCTTCGAAGGATTTCCCAACACGACGAACAACCGCATGGAGCTCTCCGGCGTGATCGCCGGGCTGAAATACCTGAACGAGCCGTGCGACGTGACGCTCTACTGCGACTCTCAATACGTAGTGAACGGCATCGGCAAAGGCTGGGCCAAAAAATGGCGGGCCAACGGCTGGCGAAAGGGCGACAAATCGCCCGCGCTGAACGCGGATCTCTGGGCCGAGCTGCTCGACCTTTTGGAAACGCACCGCGTCCGCGTCGTTTGGGTGAAAGGCCACGCGGGCCATCCGGAAAACGAGCGGTGCGACGCGCTCGCCGTCAAGGCCGCCCTTCAGCTCCAGTAAAACGTCTTTCACCATTCCAGAGGAGGGAAAGCATGGATCGAATCGTTTACGCCGACAATGCCGCCACCACTTCTGTTTCACCGGAAGTCCTTCAGGCGATGCTCCCCTATTTTTCCGAGCGGTACGGCAACCCGTCCAGCATCTATTCCGTCGGGCGCGCGGCGCGCGAGGGCGTGGATAAAGCCCGCCGCCAAACGGCCGCCGCGCTGGGCGCTAGGCCTGAGGAGATCACTTTTACCTCCGGCGGGTCGGAATCCGACAACTGGGCCATCAAGGGCATCGCCCGGCAGAACGCGGAAAAAGGGAAGCATCTCATCACCACCGCCATCGAGCACCACGCCGTGCTCCACACGATGCGCGCGCTTGAAAAAGAGGGCTTTTCCGTCACGTATCTCCAGCCTTCGCCCGACGGCGTCGTTTCGCCGGAAGCACTCGAAGCGGCCATCCGCCCGGATACGACGCTGGTGACCATCATGTATGCGAACAACGAGATCGGTACGGTCCAGCCTATTCCGGAATTCGCCCGGATATGCCACGCGCACGGCGCGCTCTTGCACACCGATGCCGTGCAGGCCGTCGGCCATGTGCCCATCGACGTCCACGGGCAGGATATCGACCTGCTCTCGCTCTCCGCTCACAAATTCCACGGGCCGAAAGGCGTGGGCGCGCTGTATATCCGAAAGGGCCTGCGCTTTCCGAACCTCATCGAGGGCGGCGCGCAGGAGCGCGGGCGCCGGGCCGGAACAGAAAATACGCCGGGCATCGTAGGGCTCGGCAAAGCCATCAGCCGCGCTGTGGACGGCATGGCGCCCCGCATGGCGCGCGTGCGCGCGCTGCGCGACCGGCTGGCCGAGGGCCTGCTCGCCATCCCGCACACGCATGTGAACGGCACGATGGCGCACCGGCTGGCGGGCAACCTGAACCTCACCGTCGACGGCATCGAGGCCGAGGGGATGCTCTTACTCCTAGACCGCCGCGGCATCTGCGCCTCGGCCGGATCCGCCTGCGCCACCGGCGCGGTGCAGCCTTCGCACGTGCTTACGGCCATCGGCCTCTCGGAAGCGGCGGCGCACGCTTCGCTCCGCCTCACGCTGGACGACGTGAACACCGAGGACGACGTTTCCTATCTCATCAAAACGATTGCGGAGCTCACGGCCCATCTGCGCAGTCTGGCACCCGCGTGGGAAGCCTCTTTCCAGGCGGAGAACGGCGGAAAGGGAACTTGATATGAGCACTTTTTTGAAGACCTGCATGCTCCAGACGGAGCCTTCCGGTTTTTACGACATCACGCGCGAGGCGCAGGCCTATGTTGCCCAGACCGGCGTAAAAGAAGGTCTCTGTGTGGTCTTCTGCCCGCACACCACGGCGGGCATCACGATCAACGAAAATGCCGACCCGGATGTGCGGACCGACCTCGATTATACGTTCTGCCACGTTTTTCCCAAGCTGCCGTCTTACACGCATATGGAAGGCAACTCGGACGCTCATATGAAATCCACCGTCACCGGCGCCTCCGAGTCTGTCGTTATCCACGGCGGCAGGCTGCTGCTCGGCCGCTGGCAGGCCTTGTATTTCTGCGAATTCGACGGCCCGCGCACCCGCACGTTCTATATCAAAGTGCTGCCCGGCTGACAGGCAGAAAAAAACGCGCGGGAAAATCCCGCGCGTTTTTTTCTGGAATCTACCGGCACACGGCATGCCGCGCCGTTTCTTTTTCATGGCGCGCTCGGGACAGATCGGCCACGATCTCCCGCACGGCGCGCTCGCTCATGTTGAAAGCGGCCACCAGCTCATGGATGTTGTCGCCCGTGTAGCGCTCGCGGATCTTTCGGTCGCGGATATGGCGCAGGATCGTCTCCGGCTT
>CAUULH010000020.1:0-11527 GCA_963545875.1 uncultured Ethanoligenens sp. | reverse complement strand
GCGAATTGATGACGACCCGGATCGTCAGTGTGGCGCCGGAGGCGACCGTGCGGGAAGCCGCAGGCCTGATGAACCGGAACAATATCGGCGCGGTGCCCGTCGTGGACAGCGGCGCCGTTCGCGGGATGCTGACAGACCGCGACATCGTGCTGCGCTGTGTATCGGAGAACCGCAGCGCGGATACGCTGAAAGTTTCGGATATCTGCTCGCACGGAGCGATCTCCGTGCGCCCGCAGGATCCCGTCTCGAACGCCATGCATCTGATGTCGGCGGAACAGGTGCGCCGTCTGCCCGTGATGGACAACGGCCGTCTGGTGGGTATGCTCAGTTTTGCCGATATCGCGCGCGAGAAAGCCGGCATGGAGGTGGCGCAGTCCATCTCGGAGATCTCGATGCCGTAGAAAAGGCATAAGCCGAAAAAATGCGCCCTGTTGGTCCGAGAGGACTTTCAGAGCGCATTTGTTGATTTTATCTTCTTTTTTCAGACGTCACAGCACATTTGAGAGCGGGATCGAGCGGCGGTTGATGAGAAAGATCTTGAACGGTTTTCTGAACTTGATGCAGCAGCCGAGCGCGTGACGCGTCCCGCGGGAGCGGCCGTCCCAAAATGCGAGGACGCAGTCGGCATTCTCCACGATGTCCACGTTCCGGACCAGAGGCGCCGCGCGGCCATACCGCTGGTAGCGCGGGCGGATGCTGGTGCATTTCAGCCCGAGCCGGACGGCGGCTTTTTTGGCCAGCGCGTCTACGCCGCGCGCGCCTCCCGTGATGATCTCCGAGCAGCCCTTCGGCAATTGCCGGAGGATCATGTCGTAAGTTTCCTCACCCGCATTGCGGGAGCCGATGACAGCTACCTTCAAGTGTAACACCGCCCTATCTTAAAAATTTTGGATGGGCTCTCGCCGCATCTATCGATATAGTATCATGCTCACCTGAAAATGTAAACACTTCGGGATGGCTTTCCCAAACCGGGCAGATATTGTTCCGGATATCCGTATCCGCCGCGGAGAAAGTAGAAAAGGGCGGCACGGAAAAAGCCGCTTTCTTCGAAAAACGGGAGGCGGCAGCGATGAGAACGAAAAGGGAAAAATGGAGCCTGGCGGCGGGAGCGGCCATGCTCACAGCAGTCATCTGCGGCGAGCTTTTCGCCCACAGTGTGCCGGACGAATTTCAGGTGACAGAAGGGCAGGCGCTGAGTTTTGCCGGTCTGCCGCTTTCCGCCGAGCCGGAAGGCACGGTGAAAGCGGCGCGCGATCTTTCCGCCGGGGCATCCTATACAGCCGATCTGCGCCTTTTCGGCGTGATCGAAGTCAAAAAAGTCCGCGTGGCGGTGACCGCGGTTCAAGAAGTGGTGCCGGACGGCGAGCCCTTCGGCATCAAGCTCTATACGGAGGGCGTGATGGTGACGGCCGTGACCGACGTGGAGACTTCTTCCGGCTCTAAAACCCCCGCGGCGGATGCCGGCGTAAAAAAAGGCGATATCCTCATCGCTGTCAACGGTCAAACCGTCAATTCCAACGCGGAGATCGCCGCGTGCGTCGAGCAGTCGAACGGTGCGGTCTGCACGCTCAACGTCAAACGCGACGGTACGACGTTCGAAGTAAAGCTCCGCCCGCAGCGGAGCGCGGCGGACGGCCTCTATAAAGCGGGCCTCTGGGTGCGCGACAGCACGGCGGGCATCGGGACGATCACCTATTACGATCCGGCCACTCAGGTCTATGCCGGTCTGGGGCACGCCGTATGCGATGTCGATACCGGCAAGGTGCTGCCTCTTTTGCAGGGCGAAGCCGTTTACAGCACGGTCACCGGCGTGGAGAGAGGAACAAAAGGCCATATCGGCGAGCTTGTGGGCACGCTGCTGGAGAATCGCCTGGGCACGCTGCTCATCAACGGCAGCACCGGTGTTTACGGGGTGCTCTCGGGCCGGCACAGCGGCAAAGCCTACCCGGTCGCCGCAAGACAGCAGGTCCATACGGGCGCGGCCAAGATGCTCACGACCGTGGACGGCACCGGCCCGCATGCTTACGACGTGCGCATCGAGCAGGTGCGTTACGCGAGCGGCTCGGGCGAGCCGGATATGGTCGTGCGCATAACCGACAAAAAACTTCTTGCACGCACGGGTGGCATCGTGCAGGGGATGAGCGGGAGCCCGCTTTTACAGGACGGCCGTTTTATCGGCGCCGTCACCCATGTTTTCATCGACGATCCGCAGCGAGGGTATGGAATTTTTGCTGAAAAAATGTCAATTACATCCAAAACTCTTGCGGGAGCCTATCTGAAAGGTGTATCATAGGATAAAAAGGAAATTTCGACGGTTTTCGCCTTTTTCGTCCAAAACTTTCTGCGGCGGAAATGCGGAGAACAGGGACCTTTTTGCTTTTCAGCGTGTTTTCAGAGGACGAAAAAAGAGCTCTGCCGGGATAAAACTGCTTTTTTTAAAAAAGAGTAGGAAACTACTTGAAAAATTTGGAATAAAATGGTATTTTAGAAATACAGAATTTAGGAGGGAACTGTCAAGATGGAGAAAAAATTGAAGGTAATCGTTGCAGACAACAGTATCGAGATGCGGCAGGTCTGTGCCGCGACGCTCCGCACCTACGGCATGGATGTCGTCACGGTGGCAAAAGACGGCCAAGGCGTTTTAGACAGCTTACAGTCGGAAGCGGCGGACGTGGTGCTGATGAACGCGTTTATGACACGCATCGACGCGATCGGCGTGCTGAAAGCCGTGAGGAAGATGTCACTTTCCCCGAAGCCGCTGATGATCGTCATGTCCACCGATAACGGGTCGATCACCGCTCAGGTGATGGAGGCGGGCGCGGATTATTTCTTCCCGATGCCGTTTGACTACAACTTGGTCGCAGAGCGCATCGAAGAGATGGCCGGCAGCCGCGGAGAATCTCACGCGGTCCCGCTCCCGCCGCTCTCTTCGGCCAAATATGACGCTTCGCAGGATATCGAGATCATCGTGACGAAGATCTTTCACCAGATCGGTGTGCCGGCTCATATCAAAGGCTACCATTATTTGCGCGAGGCCATTATGATGGCGATCCGGGATATCGATATCATCAATTCCATCACCAAGCAGCTTTATCCATCGGTGGCGAAAAAATACGGCACCACCGCTTCCCGCGTGGAGCGGGCCATCCGTCACGCGATCGAGGTGGCTTGGGACCGCGGCGACGTCGATACTTTAAATTCTTATTTCGGCTACACCATCCATAACAGCCGCGGCAAGCCCACCAACTCCGAGTTTATCGCCATGATCGCCGATAAGCTCAGGCTCCAGCTCCATATCAGCTGAGGCGAAAAGGAACCTCTTCCGATCTTTTCTCCTCCTGTCCGCGGGCGGGAGGAGATTTTTTGTGCGGGTAATACAGCCATATTTATTATATCCTCTATTGAATATCCATAAAAATTTACAATAAACCGTTTGAAATTTCAGAAATATAAACATAGAATGGAGGAGGAAAGAAGGCAGAGACCGGACTTCGATCCGACAAGAAGCCAGCTGCCGAATTTTCAGCAAGGCATCCTTTGCGAAAGGAAAACGTCAGATGCCTTCCACATTATTTTTCAGTTTTAGGAGGTCTGCAACAGAATGAATGCTTCAACGTACGTAGACAGCCGCTACAAACTGTTCATTGGTGGAAAATGGGTGGACGCAAAAGAGGGAAAAACGTTCGAGAGCTACAACCCGGCAAACGGTGAATGCCTTTGCACCTGCGAAGAGGCGGGCAAGGAAGACGTGGATCTCGCGGTCAAAGCCGCCTGGAAAGCGTTTGAGAGCTGGCAGTATTCGAGCCCGGCCGAGCGCGCGGCGATCCTCAATCAGATCGCCGACGTAATGGATGAAAACATCGACAAGCTGGCCATGGTGGAAACGCTGGATAACGGCAAGCCCATCCGCGAATCCAAGAACATCGACGTGGCCTACAGCGCCGACCAGTTCCGCTATTTCGCGGCCTGCATCCGGGCGGATGAAGGATCGGCCACGTACATCAACAAAGATATGCTCAGCCTTATCGTGCGCGAGCCGATCGGCGTCGTGGGGCAGATCATCCCGTGGAACTTCCCCATGCTGATGGCGGCATGGAAGCTGGCGCCGGCCATCGCGGCAGGCAACTGCATCGTGATGAAACCGTCCTCCACGACTTCTGTCAGCCTGCTCGAGCTGGCCAAGCTCATCGGGCCGCTTCTGCCGGACGGCGTGCTCAACATCATCACCGGGCGCGGCGGCACGAGCGGCCAGTACCTGCTCGACCATCCGGATGTCTGCAAGCTGGCGTTCACCGGCTCCACGGCGGTGGGCTATACGGTCGCAGAAGCGGCCGCCAAAAAGGTCATTCCGTCCACGCTGGAGCTCGGCGGCAAATCGGCCAACATCTTCTTTGACGATATGCCGTGGGAAAAAGCCCTTGAGGGTATCCAGATGGGCATCCTGTTTAATCAGGGCCAGGTCTGCTGCGCCGGTTCCCGCGCGCTCATCCAGGAGGATATCTACGATAAGTTCCTCGACGCGGCGGTCAAAGCGTTCAACGGCATCAAAGTCGGCCTGCCGTGGAAAGCCGATACGATCATGGGCGCGCAGATCAATGAGAAGCAGCTCAATAAGATCCTGAACTATGTGGAGATCGGCGTCAAAGAGGGCGCGCATCTTGCCTGCGGCGGCAAACGCGTCACACGGGGCGAGCTGTATAAAGGCTGCTTCATGCAGCCGACCATCCTTGCGGATGTAGACAATTCGATGCGCGTGGCTCAGGAAGAGATCTTCGGGCCGGTGCTGGTGGCCGTCAAATTCAAGGATGAAGCGGACGCCATCCGGATCGCCAACGAAAGCGACTACGGTCTCGGCGGCGCCGTCTGGAGCCACAATATCAACCGGGCGCTCCGCGTGGCGCGCAAAGTCCATACCGGCCGGATGTGGGTGAACAACTACAACAACATCCCGGCGGGCGCGCCGTTCGGCGGCTACAAGAAATCCGGCTACGGACGCGAGACGCATAAGCTCATCCTCGACGCGTACAGCGAAAAGAAAAACATCCTCATCAGCATCGGCGACGATAAATTCGGTCTGTACTAAAGAGGGAAAACCCCGATCTTCATTTTTCCAAACAGCGGGTTTCAAAAGCTCCGGCCGCTCCGCGCGGCCGGAGCTTTCTGCGCGTTTCTGCCGGGCGGCCGCCTAAAAGCAGGCTGAAAAAAGATCCGTGTAAGGTTTTTGGTTTTGCATGGATACCTTGAAGAAAATTCATGGTATAATAAAAGCATGTGATTCGGGGAAAAGGAGATCTTCCGTTTGGATGTCAATAAATACCGGCTTTTTATCCGCGCGGTGAGGACGGGAAACCTTTCCCGCGCCGCGGAACAGCTCAATTATTCGCAGACGGCCGCGAGCCACATGCTTTCTTCCATGGAAGAAGAGCTGGGCATCCGCCTGCTCGACCGCGGGCGCAGCGGCGTTTCCCTCACTGAAGACGGTGAGCTCGTCTATCCGCTTGCGAAAGATCTGGTGGAAAAAGACGATGCCATCCGCACGCTGGCTGGCACGGAAAATATCCGTCACGGGCGGATACGCATCGGCGTCATCACCAGCGTCGCGGTGAAATGGATGCCGCATCTGATACGCGAATTCCGCAGGCAGTATCCGCTGGTAGAGCTTTACATGAACGACGCCATCAACTACGAGGTGCTGAAAGACTGGTTTTCCAAAGACATCATCGATTGCGCGTTCACGGCGGAGGCGGAAAAGAACCGCATCGACCGTATTCCGCTGGTCAAAGACCCGTATTATGTCATTCTGCCGCCCGATCATCCGCTGGGCAGCTATGAAAAGATCACCCCGCGTCTGCTCAAAGGGGAAACGTTCGTCATTCCCAGCGAAGGGACGAGCTATGCCGTCGGCAAGATCCTCAGGCAGGCCAAGGGAAAGATTATCGAGCAGAACGGCTTTTTGAGCGACCAGGCGACGATCGCTATGGTGCGGGGCGGCTGCGGCGTCAGTATCCTGCCCAAGCTCGTGCTCGATTCCTATTCGTCGGAGGGTTACCTGTGCCGGATACTCGATCCGGAAGTCTGCCGCACCATCTATCTCTGCTACCCGATGCGGCGTATGTTGCGTCCTACGACGCGCGCTTTTATCGCGTTCGCGCGGGACTGGGTCTTGAAGAACGCGGAGAACGTTTTGGCCTGATCGGCTCGTTTTGCTTTCCTTTTTCACAAGATGCCTAAAACCAAGACGCTCTTTTTAGCGAATATTGCATAAAAAACGAGTCAATGTTGCTTGACATTCGTGCAAAATGATTTATAATAGGACTATCAAATTTGATAAACGCGTGCGTGTAACTGATTCGATCAGGCATGAGCATTATTGCCGAAAAAAGGGTAAGAATGTTTATGTCTGTTTTTTTTTGCGTTTTCGGAGGTTCGTCTATGAAAACATTTTCTTACACCATTCAGGACAGCGTTGGCATCCATGCCCGTCCGGCGGGCATGCTGGTCAAAAAGGTGAGCGAATTTCAATCTGCCGTCACCATTCATAAAGAAGAGAAAAAGGCGGACGGCCGCCGGCTCTTCGCCATTATGAGCCTTGCGGCCAAACAGGGCGATAAGCTCACGATCGATGTGGAAGGCCCGGATGAAAACGAGGCCGCGGAAGCGCTTGAGGCTTTCTTAAAAGCAAATCTGTGAATGAGGGGCGTTTTACCCAGGGAGAAGCGGTATGAAACAGTTAAAAGGAAAAGGAATCTCCGGCGGCGTCGCTTTTGGCACCCTTTTTATCTATAAGCGGTCTGAACAGAAGGCCGCCAAGTATTCGGTAGAAGACAGCGCCGGCGAAGTCGATCGGTTCCGGAAAGCCAGAGAGCGGGCCGTCGCGTCCCTGAAGGCACTGGAACAAAAGGCGAAAACGGAAGCGGGCGAGAAACAGGCCGAGATCTTCCAGATCCATCAGATGATGCTGGAAGATCAGGATTATGAGCAGTGTATCCTCGACAGCATCGAAAAAGAGCATGTCAACGCGGAGTTTGCCGTATCACAGGCGGCGGAGCAGTTCGCCGCGATGTTTGCCGCGATGGATGACGCCTATATGCGCGGCCGTTCGGCCGATGTGCGGGATGTTTCCCGCAAGCTCATCGAGGAGCTGAGCCCGGCCGGGAGTGTGCCGCTCATTCAGGCGGACGGCCCGGTGATCCTGGCGGCGGATGATCTGATGCCCAGCGAAACGGTCCGGCTGGATAAGAGCAAACTCCTCGGCATCGTTCTTTCCGGCGGCTCCGAGAGCTCCCATACGGCCATTCTGGCGCGCACGATGGCGATCCCGGCGGTCATCCATCTGGAAAAGCAGCTCGATGGCCTGCATGACGGCGAAAAGGCCGTGATCGACGGCGCTTCCGGCGAAGTGATTCTGGAGCCGGATGAGACGGCGGTAAAACAGATGGAAGTCAAAGCGGAAGCCTGCCGGACAAAACAGGCGGCGCTCGAAAAATTGAAGGGGAAAGAAAACGTGACGCTGGACGGCCGGAAAGTGCGCGTCTATGCCAACATCGGCCATGTGTCCGATCTTTCTCTCGTAGAGAAGAACGACGCGGGCGGCATCGGCCTTTTCCGGAGTGAGTTCCTTTATCTCGAAAGCACGGATTATCCGACGGAAGAACAGCAGTTCAAGGCGTATAAGACCGTGCTGGAGACTTTGAAAGGCAAGGAAGTCATCATCCGTACGCTCGATATCGGCGCCGACAAGCAGGTGGATTATTTCCATCTACCCAAAGAAGACAATCCGGCCATGGGCTTCCGGGCCATCCGCATCTGCTTGAAGCGGCCGGAGATCTTCAGGACCCAGCTGCGCGCGCTGTTCCGTGCCTCCGCTTTCGGCCGTCTGGGCATCATGTTCCCGATGATCACCTCGGTGGAAGAAGTCCGGCAGATCAAAAAGATCGTCGAAGAGGTCAAAGAAGGACTGCGAGCCGAAAAGGTGGCTTTTTCAGAAGATGTCGAGCTCGGCATCATGGTGGAAACGCCGGCGGCCGCCGTCATCAGCGATGATCTGGCCAAAGAAGTCGATTTCTTCAGTATCGGCACGAACGATCTGACACAGTACACGCTGGCCATAGACCGGCAGAACGAATCGCTGGCATCGTTCCGAAACACGCATCATAAGGCGCTTCTGCGTCTCATCCGCCGTACAGTGGAAAATGGCCATCGATACGGCACCTGGGTCGGTGTCTGCGGTGAGCTCGGGGCAGATCCGGAAATGACGTCGGCTTTTCTCGCCATGGGCGTCGATGAGCTTTCCGTTTCGCCCGCCAAAGTGCTGGAGGTCCGTTCCCATGTGCGTGAGACGAATGTCGGCGCCGTGGAAAAACAGATCTTAGAAACTATTGGGGAATGAATCCATGCAGTATTGCGTGATATCCGCCATGAACAATAACGTCGTTCTGGTAAAAGATGCGGACGGCGAGCAGGTCGTTTTGATGTCAAAGGGCATCGGTTTCGGCCGCAAAGCGGGCGATCTCGTCTCCGACGAGGCAAAGGACCGGCAGATCTTCAAACTGTGGACCGATGGTCATCCGATCCATCCGATCGAAGATGACCGCGGTGCCATCCGCCAGGCTGTCGCCGAGATTGTCCGGTTGGCGCGTAAAAGGCTGTCGGCCAGGCCGGAAGGGCTGTACGACGCCTTGCTCGACCATATCCAGTTTGCCGTGGACCGCCTGCATTTTGGCCTGCCCATCGAAAACCCGTTCGTCCGGGAGACGGCCCTGCTCTATCCGAGCGCCTTTCAGGTGGCGCAGGAGGCCGTGAAGATCATCAAGGCCAAAGTGGGCATCCAGATGGGCGAGGCCGAGGCCGGTTTTATCGCGCTCCATCTGCATTCTGCCGCGGCGGACGACGGCATGGATCGTTCTATGCGTTCCGTTCAGCTTTACCGGGATATCATGCAGGCGCTGGGCGATGCCGGCACGGAAACGGACCGGCGCGTGTTTTTACAGGGCGTCTTTGAATTGATCGAGATGATCCGGCGCGGCGTCAGGCTCCGGTTCCCGTTTACGCAAAAAGAACTGGAACCGCTGAAAGACAGTATGGAACTGGCCGGCTGCATCCGTTCTCTGGTCGAAAAGAGCTGTTCCATCACGTTCGATGAGAATGCGATGTGCTTTTTGACATTGGAGGCGGAGAAACTCCGCCAATCATCCGATTCCGATTCGGCGTGAGATGCTCGCCTTTTTCTATTTTGCACAAGATTTCCGCCAAGTTTTTGTGGATATATTGCACAAAAATAAGAAAAAACAGAGTTGACATTTGTATAAAATGTTCTATAATTTAAAATAATGTTATGGCAAATGGCGTGTTACTGATTCGATCAGGCATCAGCATTTGGGCTTTAATAGGCCGAATGCTGGTGCCATTTTTTTTGAAGTGAGGTGTATTTTATGGAAAAGATCCGGGCACCTTTTATGCGGATGGCTTTTTACATTGAGGGCGGGCCGGATCTTATTGTACCCGAAGAATCAGAGACAATCCACAGGCTTTGAGGGGGTTACAGTTTTTGGATACTTGCCGGATCTCACAGCGATGAATTGAAGATGGGAGGTATAAGAATGGTAGGAGTTGTTCTTGCAAGTCACGGGGAATTTGCCAAAGGCATCCTGCAATCCAGCACGATGGTTTTCGGAGAACAAGAAGATGTAAAAGCCGTCACGTTGATGCCGAATGAAGGGCCTGCCGATATCAAAGCAAAAATGGAAGACGTGGTCGCGTCTTTTAGCAGCCAGGATGAGGTTCTGTTCTTGATCGACCTTTGGGGCGGCACACCGTTCAATCAGGCGAGCACTCTGCTTAAAGGGCATGAAGAC
Organism: uncultured Ethanoligenens sp.; assembly: GCA_963545875.1. Lineage (GTDB taxonomy): Bacteria > Bacillota > Clostridia > Oscillospirales > Ethanoligenentaceae > Ethanoligenens. Next base: position 1,673 of record CAUULH010000020.1, on the reverse strand, counting down.
AAATGGGCGATTGTTACCGGCTTGAATCTGCCGATGGTGATCGAAGCGTATGGCGCGCGTCTTTCGATGGACTCCGCTCAGGCGATCGCTTCGAGCATCCTAACGGTAGCGAGAGAAGGGATCAAGGCCCTGCCTGAAAAATTGGAACCGGCGCCCGCAGAGAATGCCGCTAAGGCTCCCGTTCAGCAGTCCAACTTGGGCGCGCCGGGGTCGTTCAAGTATGTTTTGGCTCGTATCGACTCGAGGCTGCTTCATGGGCAGGTGGCGACCGGCTGGTCAAAAGCCGTGAACCCCACGCGGATCATCGTCGTGTCGGATGCAGTCGCCAAAGATAAGCTGCGCAGCAATCTGATCAAGCAGGCGGCCCCTCCGGGAATCAAAGCTCATGTCGTTTCCATCCAGCATATGGCCGAACTTGCGAAAGATAATCAACATTTTGGCGGACAGCGCGCGCTCCTTCTTTTTGAAACGCCGCAGGATGTGCTTAGAGCCGTGGAAGGCGGCGTGCCGCTAAAGACGATCAACGTGGGCTCCATGGCGCATTCCATCGGGAAAGTCCAGCCGAACAGAACGCTTGCTTTCAATCAGGATGATATCGATACGTTCCGCAAGCTGAAACAGGCGGGACTGACGTTCGATGTTCGTAAAGTGCCGGGCGATCTGAAGGGCAATATGGATGAGATCCTTAAAAAGGCGCAAGAGGAATTAAATAAACTGAAACAGTCTTAAGATCGACTGAAAAACTGGATAGAAGGAAAGGGGATTAATAATGGTGACCTTAAACGCGATCCAAATCATTTTGGTCATTATTGTGGCATTTTTAGCCGGCGTGGGAGGTGTTTTGGACGAATTTCAATTCCATCAGCCGCTAGTTGCCTGCACGCTGATCGGGCTGGTCACAGGTGATCTGCTGCCCTGCCTGGTCTTGGGCGGCACGCTTCAGCTCATCGCCTTGGGCTGGGCAAATATCGGCGCCGCCCAATCGCCTGATCCGGCCTTGGCATCTGTTGCTTCGGCCGTCATCCTCGTGTTCAGCGGGCAGGGACAGCAGGGCGTCGCATCGGCTATCGCCATCGCGGTTCCTCTTGCGGTCGCCGGCCTGCTGCTTACCATTATCTGCCGCACGATCACAACGGCGTTCGTTCACTTTATGGATGCCGGCGCGCAAAAGGGCAGTTTTAAGACCGTTGAATTCTGGCAGGTCATTTCCATCTGCCTGCAAGGTGTTCGTATCGCCATCCCGGTGGCCATGATCCTGGCGATCGGCGCGAACCCGATCCATGCGATGCTTTCCGCTATGCCGGTATGGCTGACAGCCGGCTTAAAGATCGGCGGCGGCATGGTCGTGGCCGTCGGGTATGCCATGGTCATCAACATGATGGCGACAAAAGAAGTCTGGCCGTTCTTTGTATTGGGCTTTGTCATAGCGACGGTGTCGAGCATTACGCTCATCGGGCTTGGCGCGATCGGTGTGGTTTTGGCGATCCTTTACTTGACGCTTAGCAAAAAAACCGGATCCGGCGGCGGCGGCGGAAACTCGAACACGGGAGATCCGCTGGGGGATCTCATCGATGGCTGATATTAAGAAAGGAGAGAACACGAGAATGGCAGAAAAATTGAAATTAACGAAAAAAGACCGACTCCGCGTCTGGTTCCGCTCGTTCTTCATTCAG
>CAUULH010000019.1:0-11581 GCA_963545875.1 uncultured Ethanoligenens sp. | reverse complement strand
TCCGGGAGCGGTATCGTCAGCCAGAAAAACGGGCTGCCGAGCAGGTAGAACGCATAGGAACCGACAAAGTTGGAACCAAGGTCCGTCGTCCAGCTCCAAAGGGTGTTGCCGGAGCGGATGGCTTTGTGCGCCAGCATATAAAACGGCACCTGCTGGACATTATAATCACCGAAGAAGACGAAAAGGCCCTTGTCGAAGATGATGTAAGGCGTCAAAAACGAAGCGGAGATGATCAGAGCAATAAAAAAAACTTCCTTGTATCGCTTGCGTGGCTGCAGCAGTTGTTCCATGATTCCTCTTTTCGACCGCAAAAGATCTGCATAAAGAAAGACAAAAAGGGAAAACCGTCTCTGCCCAGTGGGAGGGAGCGACGGCTTTGATTGCCTGAAATGCGGAAAAGCTCGCATACATGCTTCATTATAGCAGGTTTTCAGCGGAAAGAAAACGTTCTATGCAAAAAAACGGAAAGGATTCCCGTTTTCTGCGGCAAAAGAGTTGACACCAGCGGATGAACGTGGTAACATAATAGTGTACTAAATAGGTGGACTTCAAAAAGGAGAGTGCAGGCATGAGCGTTTATGATTTTACTGTAGAAAACATCAAAGGTGAAAAGGTCTCCCTGAGCGATTATAAAGGCAAAGTGCTCCTCATCGTCAATACAGCGAGCAAATGCGGCTTTACCCCGCAGTATGACGGGCTTGAGAAGCTCTATCAGGCGAACAAAGACAAAGGCTTTGAGATCCTCGGTTTTCCGTGCAACCAGTTTTTGGCGCAGGAACCCGGCGATGCCAAGGTCATCCAGTCGTTCTGCAAGCTCAACTACGGCGTCACGTTCCCGCTGTTCGCCAAGATCGACGTGCGCGGCCCCAAAGCGGCTCCGTTGTATCAGTATTTGACCAAAACCGCGCCGTTCAAGGGATTGGACCTTTCGGTCGAGGGCGCGCGCGTCATCGAAGGTGCGCTGAAACAGAATTATCCGGAGATCCTCAAGACGAACGATATCAAGTGGAATTTCACCAAATTCCTGATCGGGAAAAACGGTGACGTGCTGAATCGCTTTGAGTCTTATGTCACGCCGGCCGAACTGCAGAAAGAACTCGACAAAGTGCTCTGATCCGCGGATTTTTCGGCTGCAAAGAAAAAGCCCGGTGCTTCCTTAAAAAGCGAAGCGCTGGACTTCTTTTTATGTACGTTTATATGGGGAAACGGTTGGCCGTTTACTCGTGCGAAAAATCAAACGGATCGTGCGGCGAAAGCGCATCATCCGAGGAAGTATCGCCTGCCCGCGCAGCCGCCATCCCTTTTTCGGCTGGAGCGTCGGACGACTGGTCTTCTGCCGCCGCTTCGTTGATGGGAAAAGAAGCGGCCTTTTCAGGTTCCGCAGAGCTGCCGTTAGCTGTGTCGGTATCCGCTGTAAAACCGCACCCTTCCGAAAAAGATTTTGCGGCGTGATCGGCGGAGAAATCCATATTGTCGAACAGAGAGTCGATATGCGAAAATGCGCGCTGAGTGCCATCGCGCAGCTTGTCGATCTCGACGCGGAAATCTTCTGTCTGGGAAATGAGCAGGGCGGCTTTCTGCCGCAGTCCTCCCACCATCTCGTTCGCTTTTTCCTGCGCCTCATCCAAAAGCTTCCGCGCTTTGGCGTTCGCGTCGTTTTCCACTTGCTCCGCTTTGGTCTTGCTGTCCGCAAGCAGACGGTCGGCCGTGGTCTGAGCTTCCATCAGCACGCGCTGGATGAGGTCCGCGTTGCCGGCGCTGTTCGTTGCCTTTTTCCGCAGGTCCTCGATCGTCTGCTCCAGTTCCGCGATGCGCGCTTTTGCTTTTTCCTGCTCGTCCGGCGACCCACCGGTCTGCTGCTTTAACGTGTCGTTTTCCTGATGCAGCTTGGCGTTTTCAAAAAGGATGCTGTTCAGCTTGGAGGTGGCGGAGCGCTTGGCTTCCTCTGATTCGGAAGCCGTCTTTTCCAGATTTTCGGCACGCTGATGTTCGCGTTCCAGCGCTTCGTTCAATTGGTCGATCTGGCTTGTGAGTTCCTGACATTTGGCTTTTTGCCCGGTAAATCCCGCGTTTGCCCTTCGAAGCTGATCTTGAAGATTGTCCATCTCATGGTGCATTTCAGATTCGCGCTTGTCGATGTAAGCTAAGACCTCTTCTTTTTTGAAGCCACCGACAGCGGTTTTAAACATGCCTTCCATCATAAGGAACCACCCTTTCTTTTCTATATATGCCGGTGCACACAAGCTTTTTCCAAACCGGTCTATTTTACGCTCGACGCCGAAAGAAAACGGCTGCTCTGCACTGAGGAAGTCCCTTTTTGGCAGAGCATGCGATTTTTTAGAATAACTTTAGTATAGCATATTTCTATGCGTGCGTAAACGTAAAATCGAAGCGTTTTCTTTTTGCAGTAAAAACGATATAATAAAGAAAGAATAACAGAAGATTTCAGCGAAGGACAAAGCCTGACGGCGGTTTGGAGGAACAATTTTGAGCGGCGGAAAATGGATCGTTTTCGACTTGGACGGCACACTGAACCAAACGGACAAGGTCTCTGTGGAAGCACACCGGCAGACAGAGCGGGAATTCGGCCTTCCGGTGCGGGACGAGATCACGGTGATCTCGACTTTCGGCGGAAAATGGGAGGATATGCGCCGCATTTTGGCGCCGGGCTGTACCGATGAGCAGACCAAGGCTTACATCGACCGCGTCGCCGAGCTGGAACGTGAACGCCTGCCGCGTTTTGGACGGGCATACGACGGCTGCGCGGACATGCTCCGCACGCTGAGGGCGAACGGCTGGCATACTGCGGTCTGCTCGAATTCATCGGTGAGGTATATCACCAGCGTGCTGGACGCGCTGCATCTGCGGGAGCTCATCGACGAGCTTCGCCCTTCGGCGCCGGAGCTCACCAAGGAAGGCACGCTTCGCCTGCTGCTCGAAAAAGTCGGGGCGGAGCGGGCGATCATGGTCGGGGACCGGCATTATGACCGCGAGGCCGCCAAAGCCAACGGCATCCCGTTCATCGGATGCCTGTACGGTTTTGCGCCGGAGGAAATGAAAGAAGCAGACCGGGCCGTCTCCTCGCCCCGTGAGATCCCGGCCGCGGCGGCGGCGCTTTTTCCCCGCGCCGCACGGAAATGAGCCTATTTCCAGAGGCGGATGCGCCCGGTGTCGTTTAAACGCTTGACGAGCAGGATGAGCAGCGGAAAAAGGAACATGCCGGCTACGCCCGCAAATTTGAAACCGAAAAAGATGGCGACGAGCGTCACGAGCGGATAGAGCCCGATGTGCGCGCCCACGACTTTCGGCTCCAAAAAAGTGCGCACCGTGGTGATGACGGCGTACAGGGCGGCGAGACCCGCCGCGAGCGGGATATCACCGCAGAGAAGCACGATGACGGCCCAGGGCACCATGACCGTGCCGGTGCCGAGGATGGGCAGGATATCGACGAGCGCGATGAGAAAAGCGACGAGGACGGCGTTCGGGATGCGCAGAAGCGTGAGCCCGATCGACAGCTCCGCGAATGTGAGAAGCATCAAAAAGGCATAGGCGCGGATCATCTTGCCCACCGAGTCAAAAAAATAGCGCTTGCTGTCGCACAGCGTTTCGCCCGCGCCGCGGGAGAACTGCCGGAACAGAAAGGCCCGGATACGCTCGTAATCCATGCTGAACAGACAGGCGGAAAGAATCGTGACCGCGATGCCGAACAGCACATCCGGCAGGCCGGAGAGCACCTGCCCGGCCAACGTGAGCAGATGCCCGGCATAGTTGCTTGCCTTGCTCAGCTCGAGGGAGAGATGGTCGACCAGCCCGGCGAGATCCCGCGCCATTTCCGGCGAGCCCTTCAGCGCCGTCTGAGAGAGATGGCGGAGGCTTTCGTCCGTGCGCCCGGCAACGGCAGTAAAAAAAGCGGGAAGCTGACGGACGAACGGCGTGAACGAGAGGACGAGCCGCGTGAGGATGACGGCGCAGATGCCCAGCAGGCCCAGAATGAGCAGCACGGCGAAGAGAAGCCCGGCCGCGCGCTTGGGCATATGCCAGTGCCGGTGGGCAAAAGCTGCCGCAGGCTGCACGGCGGCCGCGATGAGAAAACCGACCACGAACGGCAGGATCCATCCGAGCAGGAATTTGATGAGAAGGGCCGCCAGCGCCGCGATCACAGCCGCGGTGGCCGTATTCAGCAGAAAGTGCGCTTTCCGTTCGTCGCGCCTGTTCATAAGTTCCTCCCGGAGAGGACGAGTCGCCGCCCATTCCCAATGTATGCGTTCTTTTCTTTAGAATGAACGTTTTGTTCGCGATTATCCGGCTCTTTGGCGGAATCGGGAGAAAACGGGCGGATACACAAGGAAAAACGAAGATCTTTTCTGATAATCGCCTTCATTCGCTCTTTTAAAAATTGAGCTTTGAGGGCGTTTTGTGGTATAGTGTGTTTGTGAGCAACACAAAAGTTTTCTGGTGGTGGACGATATGGATAAGGTTCCGCGTCATCTCATCGTGGACAGCAGCGCGCTCCCCGATGTTTTTCTCAAAGTGCTGGAAGCCAAGCGTCTGCTCCGGAGCGGGCGCGCGTGCTCGGTGAATGAGGCCGCCCGGCTGGCGGGCATCTCACGCAGTGCCTTTTATAAATACAAGGATAAGATGCGCCCGTATGACGATGAAGCGCCGGGCCGTATGGTGACGCTCAGCGCCCTGTTGCGGGACGAGGCGGGCGTGCTTTCCACGTTCACGGGCCTTCTCTGCCGCAACGGCGCCAATATCCTCACCATCAATCAGAATATCCCGGTGGACGGCATCGCGCCCGTTTCCGTCACGGCGAGGATGGATCATATCCGTCTTTCCCTGCCGGAGCTGATGGCGGCGCTCCAAAGGCTCGACGGCGTGGAGAGCTTGGAGATCATCGCCGGCGCGTAGCCGTCAAAGTCGTTTTTTCAGGCGGTTTTCCGCTTTTGTGGAGGTTTTTGAATGGTATCGATCGCAGTCATGGGGCACGGGACCGTCGGGTCCGGCGTGCTCGAAGTCTTCAATAAAAATCACGACAGCATCGTCAAACGGGCGGGCACGGATATCCAGGTCAAATATATCCTCGACCTGCGCGATTTTGCCGATCTGCCCTATCACGATAAATTCGTCAAGGATTTTTCGCTCATCGAGAACGACCCGGAGATCAAGGTCGTCGTGGAGACGATGGGCGGCCTGAAACCCGCGTTCGATTTCGTTTCCCGCTGCCTGAAAGCGGGCAAGAGCGTCGTTACCTCAAACAAAGAGCTGGTGGCGGCGCACGGCGCGGAACTGCTGGCCATCGCCAAAGAGAAGAACGCCAACTTTCTTTTTGAGGCGAGCGTGGGCGGCGGCATCCCGATCTTAAGGCCGCTGAGCCAGTGTCTGGCCGCCAATGAGATCGTGGAGATCGCCGGCATCCTCAACGGCACGACGAACTATATCCTCACCAAGATGTTCCGCGAAGGCGTGGCGTTCGAGGACGCGCTGGCGCAGGCGCAGAAGCTCGGCTATGCCGAGCGGGACCCGGCGGCGGATATCGAAGGAGCCGACGCCTGCCGCAAAGTGTGCATCCTCGCCTCGCTGGCTTACGGCCGCCATGTGTACCCAAAAGACGTACACACCGAGGGCATCACCAAGATCACCGGAAAAGACGTGAAATACGCGGGAGCCTGGGGCGGCGTCATCAAGCTCATCGGCCGCGTGAAAAAGATGGCCGACGGCCATGTGTTCGCCATGGTGAGCCCGGCGTTCATTTCCCGGGAAAGCCAGCTCGCCACCGTGGACGATGTGTTCAACGGCATTATGGTGCGCGGCAACGCCATCGGCGACGTGGTGTTCTACGGCCGGGGCGCGGGCAAGCTGCCCACCGCCAGCGCCGTCGTGGCCGATGTCATCGACGCCGTCAAGCATCTGAAGGCCCGCAAATATCTCTTCTGGGAGCCGGCCAAAGAGGGCTATGTCTGCGATTATCTCCAGGTGCCCGAGAAGATGTTCGTCCGCCTCGGGGCGCAGGACAAAGCGGCGGCGCTGAAAAGCGCCCGCGGCCTGCTCGGCGAAGTGACGGAAGTTGCCTGCTCCGGTATCGAAGGCGAAGCGGCGTTCATCACGCCGGCCATTCCGGAGGGCGAGATCGTCCGCGCTTTGCAGGCGCTCGAAGCCCAGGATTATCCGGTGCTTTCCACCATCCGTGTGCTGGACGATTAGGAGTTTTCGACATGATCAAGATACAGGTTCCTGCCACCAGCGCGAACATCGGCCCGGGATTCGATTCGCTGGGCATCGCGCTGCGGCTTTATAACCGAGTCTGGATGGAGGAGCATGACGGCGCCCTCATCCGCACGCTCGATGATACGAAAGTGCCGACGGGCGAGGATAACCTCATCTATAAGACGGCAAAATATCTTTATCAGCTCTGCGGAAAGCCGTTTTCGGGGCTTTCGATCGCTCAGGAGAACAATATTCCCATGACGCGCGGCCTGGGCAGCAGTTCGGCGTGCATCGTGGCGGGTCTTGTCGGCGCGAACCATCTGCTCGGAGCGCCGCTCTCCAAGCCCGATATCGTCAATCTGGCGGCCGTGCTCGAAGGGCATCCGGATAATTCCACGCCCGCCATCCTCGGCGGGCTTACGACGGCCGTGCTCGAGGAGAACCGCGTTTACAGCGTCAAGGTGCCGATCTCCGGACGGCTCAAATTCGCGGCGTTCATCCCGGATTTTGAGCTCAAAACGGAAGAGAGCCGCGCGGCTCTGCCCGCGGAAGTGCGCCATAAGGACGCGGTGTTCAATCTTTCCCGCACGGCGCTGATGACGGCCTCGCTCTTTACCGGCCGGCTCGATAACCTTCGCGTCGCGGTGCAGGATAAGCTCCACCAGCCGTACCGCCTCAAGCTGATCCCCGGTGCGGAGGATGTTTTTGCCCTTTGCGCCCGTTTGAGCGCCTACGCCTGCTATATCAGCGGCGCGGGCCCCACGCTGATGGCGATGGTGAACGTAACGGACGTCACGTTCCGCGAGCGCGCGGAAGCCGAGCTTGCCAAACTGCCGCAGAAGTTCAGCCTGAAAATGCTCGACTGCGACGATACCGGCGCGACGGTGGAAGAGGAAAGCGAAACAAACGGATAACGATTCGGTTTTCCGTTGAGATAGATTTCGGAGAAAAAAAGACAATGGGGTCGGAGGGAGAAAGCGCGACTGCCGCCGGCCGTGGAGGAGTTTTGGAATGAGTCTGATCGTTCAGAAGTTCGGCGGCACTTCGGTGGCCGATGCCGAGCGCGTTTTCAATGTGGCCCGAATCATCACGGATACGTACCGGGCGGGGAACAGCGTCGTCGCCGTCGTTTCGGCGCAGGGCGACACCACGGATGATTTGATCGAAAAAGCGAAGGAGATCAATTCTTCCGCCAGCAAGCGGGAAATGGACGTCCTGCTCTCCACTGGGGAGCAGATCTCCATGGCGCTGGTGGCGATGGCCATCCAGAAGATGGCGTTCCCGGTCGTTTCGCTCACGGGCTGGCAGGCCGGCATGCGCACGGACAACACCTACAGCAACGCGCGCATCGACCGCGTCGATACCGAGCGCATCCAGTCCGAGCTCGGCAAGGGCAAGATCGTCGTCATCGCGGGCTTTCAGGGTGTCAATCGGTACGACGACGTTACCACGCTGGGGCGCGGCGGCTCGGATACGTCGGCCGTGGCGTTCGCGGCGGCGCTCAACGCCGATCTCTGCCAGATCTACACCGATGTGGACGGCGTCTACACCGCCGATCCGCGCGTCGTGAAAGACGCTAAGAAGATCGACGAGATCAGCTACGACGAAATGCTGGAATTCGCTTCGCTGGGCGCGCAGGTGCTGCATAACCGTTCGGTCGAGATGGCCAAGCGGTATCATGTCGATCTGGAAGTGCTCTCCAGCTTCAAAAAGGTAAAAGGGACGAAAGTCAAGGAGGTTGTTCACGTGGAAAAGATGGTGATTCGCGGGGTGACGCGGGATAACGATGTGGCGCGCCTTTCCCTGATCGGCCTGCCGGACCAGCCGGGCACGGCGTTCCGCGTTTTTTCCCTGCTCGCCAAAGCCAAGATCAATGTGGATATCATCCTCCAGTCTGTCGGCCGTGACGGCACGAAGGACCTCAGCTTTACGGTCTCCAAGGGCCATTTTGACGAAGCGCTCCGGATCTTGAACGACAATCTCAAATCGCTCGGCGGGCGCGCTATCACGCACAACAGCGATATTTCCAAAGTCTCCGTCGTGGGCGCCGGCATGGCGACCAATCCCGGCATCGCCGCCACGATGTTCGAGGCGCTCTATACGGCGGGCATCAATATCCAGATGATCTCCACCAGCGAGATCAAAGTCTCGGTGCTCATCAATCGAGACGAGGCCGACAAGGCCGTCCGGACCATCCATCAGGCGTTCCATATGGGCGAATAAAGCCTTTTTATAAAACCGGCTTCCCTAATAAAGGGAAGCCGGTTTTTTTATCCCTGTTCGTCCAGCGTCAGCCGGTAGGGCGGGAGAAATTCCGAGAGAAAGCAATCCGCTTCGGGCATCGCCATCTTCTTGAGGTAGCCGATCTGCGCGTCCGCCGCCTTGCGGAATTCCGTATTGCCCGCTTTTTCTTCGTCGATACATTTGATGAGCGCCGAGAGCTTGTCCGCTGCTTTAACGAGGCGGAGCAGATCCGCGTCTCCGCCGCTTCCGTCAAGAAGAGGCGCGTAAATGGGCCGGATATCGTCCGGCAGGCAGGCGAGCAGGCGGCTTTCAGCCTGCGTTTCCGTTTCGCGGTACGAGGCGCGGAGCTTTGGGGAAGCGTATTTTACCGGCGTGGGCATGTCGCCGGTAAAGATCTCGGGCGCGTCGTGATAGAGCGCGAGCAATACGGCGCGTTCGACGTCGTAATGCTTGCCAAAGCGCGAATTTCCGATGACGGCCAGCGCGTGAGCGAGCACGGCGGTCTCATAGCTGTGCTCCATCAGATTCTCGGGCCGGGTATTGCGCATCAATCCCCAGCGCGCGATGTACTTCATGCGGGAGAGCAGCGCGAAAAAAGACGTTTTCATGCAGGCTTCCTTTCAAAAGAGTCAAACGGCGGAAAAATGCTGCGGCGTGGGCGGAAAGCGCTTCCATTTGCGCACGGCCAGAAAATAGGCGGGCAGAAGAACCGAAAGGGAACCGAACCACGCGAGCGGGTTGCAGAAGCTCGCGCCGGCGAAACCGAACGCGGTGGCTAAAAACGCGGCGGCGATGGCGCGCATCACCAGCTCCATCACGCCGGCCATCGTGGGCACGAAGCTCATGCCCACGCCCTGAAGCGTAAAGCGCACGGCAAAGAGAATGGCCAGCACGCAGTAGAACGAGCAGTTGAGATTGAGGTATACCTGGGAAAGGCGGATGACTTTCGGCGCGCTGCCGACAAAAAGCGCCGTGATGGGGCTGCCGAACGTGATGGCCAGCACGCTGATAACGGCGGTGATGGAAAGGGAGAGAAGCAGGCACTGCCGCAGGCCGGTGCGGATGCGGTCCAACTTGCCCGCGCCGAAGTTCTGGGCGGCGAAAGTGGCCATCGTCATGCCGAAGGAGATCATCGGCTGCATGCAGACGTTGTCGATCTTCTGCGCGGCCGTGTAGGCGGCCACTGAATCGGTGCCGAGGCCGTTGACCGCGAACTGGATGATGATGGTGCCGATGGCGATGATGGATGCCTGAAAACCCATCGGCAGGCCGACATGCAGGTGCTCGGAAATATCGCACCAGGTAATGCGCCAGTCCTGCCGGCGCAGGTGAAGGATGGGAAAGCGCCGGATGATGTAGATAAGGCAGCCGATGCAGGTGGCCAGCTGAGCCAATACCGTGGCCCAGGCGGCGCCCGCCACGCCCATATGGAAAACAAGGATGAAGATGAGCTCCAGCACGACGTTGAGCACCGAGGCGGCCAGCAGGAAATAGAGCGGCGTGCGGCTGTCGCCCAGCGCGAGGATGAGCCTTGAGAGCAGGTTGAACACCATGGAGACGCCGAAGCCGGCAAAAATGATGATGATGAAGCGATAGGCGTCGTCGATGATGTCGGCGGGCGTCTGCATCGCCTGTAAGATCTGGCGGGCAAAGAGAACGCTGAAAAGCGTGAAGATCACGGTGATGACGCCGGTGATGACGATGCTGACGGCGGCGCTCCGGCGCACGCCGTCCGGGTCATCCGCGCCGAAGCGCTGCGCCGTGATGATGGAAAGCCCGGACGCCACGCCCTGGGCAAAGCCGATGATGAGAAAGTTGATGCTTCCCGTGCTGCCGACAGCCGCCAGCGCGTCCACGCCGATGATGCGCCCGACGATGAGCGTATCGGCGATGCTGTAGAATTGCTGGCACAGGTTTCCGAGAAACAAAGGAAGGGTAAACCAGAAGATCAGCCGGGTCGGGCTGCCGGAAGTCATGTTTTTGATCATGTTTAGCTCCAATAAGATGCGTATGAACGCACAGAATAAAGAACCCGGCAGATCTTCCCGCTGTTCACGGGAAAATGCCGGAACGCATACGGCTTTCATTATACGAATTTCCCGGGAAAAGTCAACGTACTTTTCACAAATGGATGCCATACCCGAAAGAAAAGATCCGCTTGACAATTTTGGGAAAAAGCGTAGGATAAAAGGAAAAGTAAAAAAGCGATGCGGTTGCCTTTTTCAAGGCATCAAAAGGGAATGCGGTGAAAGACCGCGACAGCCCCCGCTACTGTGAGAAGGACAAAGCCTGAAAGACCACTGGGAGACCGGGAAGGTGAAGGCCGCGGATGAATTCAAGTCAGGAGACCTGCCGTATCGCGCAGACATGATCGCTTTCGGTGGGAAAGTTTATGTAGCGTCAGAATGTTTTTGCCCGGTTCCCGGACGAAGCGATAGGCTATATGACCAGACCGCCCAAGGCGGTCTGGTTTTTTTGTGAGGCCAGGCCGTTACGCCGCTTAGTATGGAGGAATCTGATGAAACAGACCGCAGTGATCGGTTTTCCGCGCATCGGGGAAAACAGGGAGCTCAAGAAATGGACGGAAAGCTATTTCCGCCGCGAGATGGACGAAAAGACGCTTTTACAGAATGCCGCGCGTCTGCGCCAAAAAGAATGGCGGGTACAACGGGATGCCGGCGTCGATTTCATTTCATCCAACGACTTCTCGTTCTATGACACTTTTCTCGATACGGCGTTTCTGCTGAACGCCATTCCCGAACGGTACAGAAGCCTGCGCCTAGACGCGCTCGAAACGTATTTCGCCATGGCGAAAGGCTATCAGGGCGAACACGGCGATGTTCACGCTCTGCCAATGAAAAAATGGTTCAATACGAACTATCATTACATCGTGCCGGAACTCGAAGACGGCATGGTCTTTCGCTGCAGCGGCGATAAGCCGTTCCGCGAATTTGCCGAGGCGCTGGGAAGCGGCATCCGCACCAAGTCCGTTCTTGTCGGGCCGTTCACGTTTCTTTCCCTGTCGGAGAACCGCTCGGGCAAAAGCCGGGACGAGCTGGCGAAAGAGCTGCTGCCTGTTTATCAGGAAATCTTATGCCGTCTGCGCGAGGCCGGGGCGGAATGGGTCCAG
>CAUULH010000018.1:0-11658 GCA_963545875.1 uncultured Ethanoligenens sp. | reverse complement strand
CCCGCGGCCGGTGCGAGCGGGTAGGATGGCAGAGGTGGATAGCTCATCCCGGAGTCGCCGCCCTCACAAGGGGCGGACGGACGGCGCCCGTTATCGCGCCGGGCCTTGATAGAGGCCTCTGAGAGCGGCGTTTTTGCCGCCGAATCAGGGTGGTACCGCGTGGAAATCTTCCTCGCCCCTGTTATGGGACGAGGATTTTTTGCGCGCTTTTTTAAAGGAGGATTCTGCTATGAAACCGTCTTATCAAAAATATATCCCGTTTTCGGGCATCAAGATGGATGACCGCGAGTGGCCTTCGCGCACCCTCACGAACGCGCCGACCTGGTGCAGCGTGGATCTCCGCGACGGCAATCAGGCGCTGGTGCAGCCGATGGACCTCGAAGAAAAGCTCAAGATGTTCCATTTGCTGACGGATATCGGTTTCAAGGAGATCGAGATCGGCTTTCCCTCCGCTTCGGAGACGGAATACGAGATCACGCGCACGCTGATCGAGGGCGGCCATATCCCGGACGATGTGACCATCCAAGTGCTGGTGCAGGCGCGCGAGCACCTCATCCGCAAAACGTTCGAGGCCATCCGGGGCGCCAAGAACGTTATCGTGCATTTTTACAATTCCACTTCCACCATCCAGCGCAAGATCGTGTTCAAAAAAGACATGGCCGGCATCATCGATATCGCGGTGAACGGCGCGCGGCTCATCAAGAAGCTGACGGACGAAATGGATTCCGGTACGAATATCCGCTTCGAGTATTCGCCGGAGAGCTTTTCGGCCACGGAGCCGGAAAACGCCGTGGCCATCTGCGCGAAGGTCATGGAAGAGATGGGCGCCACGCCGGAACACAAGATCATCCTCAATCTGCCCCACACGGTGGAGTGCTGCATGCCTAACCAGTACGCGGACGAGGTGGAATATTTCATCCGCCATCTGCCCAACCGCGAGAGCGCGATCATCAGCCTGCACCCGCACAATGACCGCGGCACCGGTGTGGCGGCCGGCGAGATGGGCCTGCTGGCCGGAGCGGAGCGTGTAGAAGGCTCGCTGTTCGGCAACGGCGAGCGCACCGGCAACCTCGATGTCGTCACGATGGCGATGAACATGTTCTCGCAGGGCATCGACCCCAAGCTCGATTTCTCCGATATCCGCGCCGTGCGGGAAACGTATGAGAAATGCACCCGCATGGACGTGCATCCGCGCCACCCGTACGCGGGCGACCTCGTTTTCACGGCTTTCTCCGGCTCGCATCAGGACGCCATCAACAAGGGCAAAGCCTATATGCGGGATACGCATTCGGATACCTGGCAGGTGCCGTATCTGCCCATTGACCCGGCCGACGTGGGCCGCGAGTACGAGCCCATCATCCGCATCAACAGCCAGTCCGGCAAGGGCGGCGCGGCGTATGTGATGAGCTCCGCGTTCGGGTATGAGATCCCCAAAGCCATGCACCCGGAGTTCGGCCGCATCATCAAAAACGCCTGCGACGAATCCGGCGAGGAGCTGATGCCGAAGACGGTGCTCGATCTGTTCCAGAAAAACTATGTCAACGTAGACGCGCCGTATCTGCTCAAAAAATATCATTTCGCTCACGGGCACCAGGAAAAAGCGCCGCAGGTGCGCTTTGAGGGCACGCTCACGTTCCAAAACGAAGACATCCGTTTGAAAGGTGACGGCAACGGCGTCGTGGACGCTTTCTTCAAAGCAATCGAAAAAGCGGGCGTAAAAGGCTATACGTTCCTCACCTACAGCGAGCAGGCTCTCACGAAAGGTTCGGATTCCATGGCGCTTTCTTATATCGCGCTGCGCGCTCCCGACGGCCGAACGGTCTACGGCGTGGGGCTCGATTCGGATATCACGGTAGCTTCCATTCGGGGCATCCTCTCGGCGGTGAACCGGCACGCGAGCTATCTGGACGACGCGGCGGCCAAATAAAATTTTTATCGTTTCCGTCTGCCGTTCTTTTGACTTTTTGATGCGGACAGCGTAAAATAAACGTAACGTGTGAGTGCGTCGTGGAGAGATATGATGTCAAGAATCCGCTTTCAGTCTAAAATGAACGGCCGGAAGATCCTGAGCGGCAGCTGGATGCAGGCGATTTTGATCACCGTGCTCCTGTTTTTGCTTTCGGGAGGCATAACCCTGCTGGAGACGAGCGTCCGCAAGATCACGAATGTACCGGAGATTCAGGGGAACGGCTTCGAGCCCAATCTGTCGGCCGCATCGTTTGTTATCATGGCGGTCTTTTCCGTCGTGATGTTTTTGTTCATCACGCCGCTCCAGACCGGGCAGACCGAATGGTACTGGGAACTTTCAGGCGGGAAAAAGCCGACTGTCGGCATGGTGTTCGGCTGGTACGGCTCGTTCCGCTTCTATCTGAAAAGCCTGCTGCTCCAGATCCATGTGCTGTGGCGGCTGATTCTGTGGGCCTTGCTCGTTTTCGCCGCGCCCGGCGCTCTGTTCGCTCTTTATTTTCTGGGGCTGGGCGGAGCGGATACGCCCGTCGCCAATCTGGTCTTTGCCTTGGGCATCGTGCTGTTCGTTTGCGCGGCGGTCCTTCTCTGGATCATTTCGCTTCGCTATTTTCCCGCCTGTTATCTGCTGGTGGAAGACAGCCGCCGCCGCCCGAACGACTGCGTGCGAAACGCGGCGCTCTGCACGAAGGGCTTCCGTTTTGAGATCTTCAAGTTCCAGCTTTCCTTTATTTTCTGGTTCTTGTCCTGCTATCTCATCCTGCCGGCGCTGTATGTGATGCCGTATTATTATGCGTCGTCCGCCGTGCTGGCGCGTCATATCGTCTTTTCGGGGCGCGCGCCGAAAAAGATCGACGGGCCTTCGGAACCGCCTGAGTCTCCAAGACCTCCCGAACCGCCGAAAGGCCCGAAAGTGCCCGAGCCTTCGGATCCGCCGCAAGCGTCTAAGGCGCCCGAAGTCCCTGAACTGTCCGAGCTGCCGGAGGAGGAAAAACCGCCGGAACAGAGCTCGTAAACAAGCCAAACGCATAAAAAGATCTCCCGCATCGTTCATGCGGGAGATCTTTTTATGAGGAAAGGTTCACGCCGTCACGTTGAGCGTGCCGGAGGCAGAGGCAGTCGTTCCCGATGTGGAAGACGAAGTGGATTCTTCAGCGATCTGCTGTTCGACCTGCTGGAGCTCCTGCTGGAGGCTGGCGATCTGTTTTTCATCGCCGCCCTGCTTCTCCAGCTGGCTGATCTGCTGCTTCAGATCTTCTTCTTCCTGTTCCAGTTTATCCGTGGTGGAAGTGCTGCTGGTCGAGGAAGTCGAGGAAGTGGAGGAAGTTGAAGAAGAGGACGAAGTGCTGTTTGATGCCGACGCTGAGGAGGACGCAAGAATGCTGCTTTGCGAGCTCTGGCCGATTGATGAGATGGTCATGATATTCACCCCTTTCCTTTTTCAGCATAGAGCATAATTGTAATCATTGTGTGAATTTTCAGCGAAAAACGACATTTTTTATACCGTAAGAGCTTTTCCCGATTCTTCCGTAAAAAACGTATGCTTTTTCATTTGAAGGGAAAAATAAAGCAAACGGAAAACGGGGGATGGCAGTATGGACGAAGAGCTTCGGCAGGCAGTGCGGAAAGCGGCGGCGGAAGCCGCGGGGCAGCGGCAAAAAAAGGGGCGAACAGGCTTAGGCGCGGTGCGCCGCGTTCTGGCGGCGGATCTTGCGCGCATCCGGACGTCCTATAAAGATTTGGTCTACGGGCGCGCGCCCGTTTCCGGCGCGGGGGAATGGCTGTTCGATAACTACTATATTTTCGAGCGCGAAGGCAGGCTCGTTCTCCGCGAATTAGAAAAACTCAAAAAGCTGCCGGGAGACGGCACCCGCGTGCCGCTCGTTTGGCGCTATGCCTGCCGGTTCTGCGAGACGGCGCGCGGGCATATCGATACCGAAGCCATTTCCGTCTTTTTTGACGGGCTCAATGAGACGCGCGAGATGGAGACCGCGGAGTTTTCCACGTTCCCGTTGTTTTTGCGCGCCGCGCTCATCCATCAGGCGGCCCTGACGGGCAAAGGCGGGGAGGAAGCGTCGGAAACGGCCGTTTCCGACGCTGTGCGCACGCTCAATTTTCTTACGACGTTCGATTTTTCGGAGATCGTGGAAAAACAGAGCCGGATCGAGCGCATCTTAGCGGACGATCCGGCGGGCGTCTATCCCAAAATGGACGAGCGTTCGCGCGCCATTTACCGGGAACGCCTGGCCGCGATCGCCGAAAGGCGCGGCATGAGCGAAAGCGAAGCCGCGCGCCTTGCTGTTTTGCTGGCGGAAAAGGGAGACACGCCGCGCACACGCCATGTGGGCCATTACATTCTGGAAAGAGAGCTCGACCGTCCCTCCCGCCGAGGGCGGAAAGACGTTTACCTGCCCGCGCTGTGGCTTTTGCCGCTCCTGCTCGCGGCGGCGGCCGGTTTTCTGCTCGGGCGGCCGTGGCTGGCTCTTTTGCTCTATCTGCCGTTTTGGGAGATCCTGCGCCCTATCGCCGATTATTTTTTCCTGCGGGGTGTGCCGGCCACCCGTCTGCCGCGCTTTGAACTCGACGGCAGGATCCCGGAAGAAGCCGGTACCCTGGCCGTCGTGTCCACATTGCTTTCTTCCACGCAGAAAGCCGCCGTTTTCGCGCAGAAGCTGGAACGTTTCTATATGGCCAACGGCCGCGGCGCGATCCAGTTCGGCATCCTGGCCGACCTGAAAGGGGCGCGCCTGCCCGAGCGCCCGGAGGACAAAGCCGTCGTCACGGCCGCCGTGCATGCCGTTGCGCGGCTCAACCGGAAATACGGCCCGCATTTCTGCCTGTTCGTCCGCGCGAGGCGCTTCTGTGAAACACAGGGCGATTTTTCGGGCTGGGAGCGCAAGCGCGGCGCCATTCTGGAACTGGTGCGCTTCATCAAGGGCGAAAAGACCTCCATCGTGACGGCGGAAGGCGATATGAAGCGCGTTCGGCAGGCCAGATATCTCATCACGCTGGACGCGGATACCGGCTTGGTCATGGACAGCGCGGCGGAGATGGTCTCCGTGGCGATGCACCCGCTCAACGCGCCGGAAGTGGATGAAAAACGCGGCATCGTGACGCGCGGCCACGGCATCCTCGCGCCGCACATCGGCGTGGATCTCGAGTCGGCGGGCAGCACGGCGTTTTCACGCGTGATGGCGGGCTGCGGCGGCGTGACGGCCTACGACAACGCCGCGGGCGACGCTTATCAGGATCTTTTCGACGAAAGCATCTTTGCCGGAAAAGGGCTTATCGACATCGACGCTTTTTATCGGCTGAACGGCGGAAATCTGCCGGAAAACCGCGTGCTGAGCCACGATATCCTCGAGGGCTGTTTCCTGCGCGCGGGTTTTCTCTCCGATGTGGAGCTGACGGACGGGTTTCCGGCCAAGCCTTCCGCGTGGTTCGAGAGGTCGGATCGCTGGGACCGCGGCGACTGGCAGAATCTCGCCTTTCTGCGCGGGCATATCCCCGCTTCGGGCGGCGGCACGCGCCGATCGCCGCTTGGCGGTCTGTCCCGTTTCAAGCTCTGGGACAACCTCAGACGATCTTTTACGCCTGCCGCGGCACTCGCCTGCCTTGCCACCGCCGCGTTCCTGCCGCTTGCCGAGTCGCTCGCGCTCATCGCCGCCGCCGTGCTCTCGACGGCCGGCGCGGGGCTGTGGAACGCGCTTCTGGCCGTGCTGGCCGGCGGGCCCTCGATGCTTTCGCGCAAATATCACTGCAAAGTCCTGCCGCAGGCCGTGAACGCACTGGCGCAGGGCGCGATGGGCTATCTTTTTCTGCCCATCGGGGCGATCACGTCGCTTCGCGCGATCTTTTCCACGGCCCGCCATATTTTGACGGGCAAAGGCCTGCTTGCGTGGACGACTTCCGCCGAGAGTGAATCGCGGGCGAAAAGCGGTGGAGAGTTCCGGCTCTTCTGGCCGGCGTTCGTCATCGGCGCGGCATTTTTGTTCGCGGCGCTGTCTCCGGCGGCCAAAGTGGCCGGCGCGTTTTTCATCGGCACGCCGTTCATCGCGTGGCTCTCGGGGCGAACGGCGCGCGCGGCGGACGACAGTCCTTCGGCCGAGAGCAAAGAGACCCTGCGCTCCTACGCGGCGGCGATGTGGCGTTATTATGAAGAATTCGCGGGCCCGGCGGATCATTTCCTGCCGCCGGACAACGTGCAGGAAGCCCCGGTGCACGCCGTGGCCCACCGCACATCGCCTACCAATATCGGGCTGGGGCTGCTGGCGGCGCTCGCCGCGCGCGATTTCGGCCTCATCGACGGCGAGATGCTCTGCCGCCGCGTAACGGATATGGTCACGGCGATCGAGTGCCTGCCGAAATGGAAAGGCAACCTCTACAACTGGTACGATACGCGCACGCTGGCGCCGCTCCATCCGGCCTATGCCTCCACGGTAGACAGCGGCAACCTGCTCTGCTGTCTCACGGCGCTGAACGAGGGCCTGCGCGACTATGCCGCCGAAGCGCCTTTCGCGCCGCTCCGCGCGCGCATCCGCAAGCTGATCGACGAGACGGACTTTGCCGCTTTCTACAACAAGCGCCGCAAGCTGTTCCACATCGGGTACGATCTCGAGACCGGTGAACTCACGCCGATCCATTACGATCTGCTGATGAGCGAGGCGCGGCTCGGCAGTTATTACGCCGTGGCGCGCCGTCTGGTGCCTAAGCGCCATTGGGGTACGCTCGGCCGCACGCTCACGAGGCAGAACGGTTATACCGGCCCGGTTTCGTGGACGGGCACGATGTTCGAATATCTGATGCCGCATCTGCTGCTGCCCGTTTACGACGATTCGCTGTATGCCGAAAGTCTGAAATTCGTGCTTTTCTGCCAAAAGCGCCGCGTGCGCGGAAAAAACGTGCCGTGGGGCATCTCGGAGAGCGGTTTTTACGCGTTCGACGCGGAACTCAACTATCAGTATGAGGCGCACGGCGTGCAGAAGCTGGCCCTCAAGCGCGGCATGGACGACGACCTCGTCATCTCGCCGTATTCCACGTTTCTCGCGCTGCCGTTCGATTTTTCGGACAGCCTGCGCAATCTGGAAAAGCTCGAGGAACTCGGCCTTTACGGCCGCTGCGGGTTCTATGAAGCCGTGGATTTCACGCCGGGGCGCACGGGCGGGCGGCCCGCCATCGTCAAGAGCTATATGGCGCACCATGTGGGCATGAGTTTGGTCGCGTGCGCGAACGCGCTGTTCGACGGCGTGATGCAGAACCGTTTTTTGCGCGACAGCCGGATGCGCGCCGCGCAGGATCTTTTGCAGGAAAAGATCCCCTCCGGCGCGGTGGTCTTCCGCGACGTGCTCAAACGTGAACTGCCGGATAAGCCCGGACGCCGGCCGTTCGTCCGCGAAGAATTCGACGAGGTGAGTCCCGCTTCCCCGCGCGTGCATACGGTCTCGAACGGCGAATATACGCTGGTGCTCACCGACTGCGGCGCGTCGTTCTCGCTCTTCCGCGGCATCGATCTTATCCGGCGAAGCGGCGATCTGTTCCGCCGGCCCGCGGGCGTTTTCGTCTTTGCCCGCGCGGGCGGGCGCACGGTGAGCGTCACGGAAGCGCCGGCTTACACCCGGGATGAGACCGTGCGCCGCACGGCGGCTTTCCAGTCCGACGGCGCGCACTACACGGCCGATACCGGTTTCTGGAGCCTTTCCATGCGCGTCTGCCTGCACGGGAACGCCGCGTGCGAGGCAAGAGAGCTGGAACTGGCCAACCCGACGGGCCATGCGCTCTCCGCCGATCTGATCGCCTATCTCGAACCGGTGCTGGCCAAAACGGCGGACGCCGAGGCGCATCCGGCTTTTTCAAGGCTCTTCCTGCGCGCCTCGTTCAAAGAGGATACGCGCGTCCTGCTTTTTGCGCGGCGTCCGCGCGGCGGGGAACTGCCCGCTTTTCTGGCCGTTGGTCTTGCCGAGCGGGAGATCCCGTTCGCTTTTGAACTCGACCGCACAGCGCTGCTTTCCCGACCGGAAGGCGCCGCCTCGCTGGGCCGGGCGTTCGACGTGCCGTTTTCCGGCAAGACCGGAGCGGTGCCGGATGCCGCGGCGGCGCTGAGATTCCGCGTATCCGTACCCGCGCACGGCAGGCGGAGCGTGACGTTCCTGATCGCCGCCGCGAACACGGCGGAAGAGGCGGAAGCCCGTCTGCTCGAAGGCCGCCGGCTCGGTTTCAACGGTATCCGCCGCGCGGCGGCGAAAAACGGCAGCAGTATCGAGAGCCGTCTGGCCGCGCTGATCCTGCCGCAGATCCTTTTCCCCCTGAGCGGCGGAAAAGACGCCGCGGAAGCCCGGAAGAAAAATCGGATGGGCCAGCCCGGCCTCTGGGGGCTCGGTATCTCGGGCGATCTGCCGCTGGTGCTGTTCCCCTTTGATCGTCAAAACGGCCGGGAACAGCTCGAAGCGTATGTCCGCACGCACCGGATGCTCCGCTTGCAGGGCATCGCGTTCGACCTCGTCTTCACCTATCGGGAGGGCGGGGAATACGCGGGCACGCAGGAGAACACCATCCGCTCGGTCCTGCGCGCCTGCGGGAGCGACTATCTGCTCGGCGCGCGCGGCGGCGTGCATCTGGTGGATTTAAACCGCCATCCGGATGAGATCCGCGTCCTGCTTTTCGCCTGTGCCTGCCATATTGCAGGATCTTCGGCGAGGCCGCGTTTCCGCCCGTTCCATGCGGCGCCGCTCCTTGCGCCGAAGCCCGTCGAAGGCAAAGCGCCGGATTATCCGTTCTATGCGGGCGGATTCGACGGCGGCGCGGTCGTTTTGCCGCATGGAAAAGAATCGCCGCCCGCGCCGTGGTGCCATATCCTCGCCGGCGCGGCTTTCGGCACGCTCGTCTCGGACCGCGCGCTCGGCTGTACCTGGGCGGTGAACGCCCATGAGAACAAACTCACGCCGTGGTTCAACGATCCGGTGAGCGACAACCGCGGGGAATTGCTCCTTCTGCGTCTGAACGGCCGGCTGTACGACCTCTGCGCCAACGCGCGCGTGACGTTCACCCAAACGGAAGGGCGTTATGAGAGCGCGGTGGGCAGTCTTTTCTGCACTGTCCATGTGCGCGTGCCGGAAAAACTGCCCGCCAAAACGATCACGCTGGAAGTGGCCGACCGCGGCGCGCAGCCGGTTTCTTTCGAGGCAGCATATGCAATCGAGCCGGTCTGCGGCGCGTCGCTTGGGGTCAGGCGCTATCTTGCCATGAAGCGTGAAAGCGGCGTCCTGCTCATCCGAAACCCGTGGGCGGTGATCTCCGGCACGGCGTTTCTGGCGGCGGACGCCGAGACGTTCTGCCTGAATGACCGGGCGTCGTTCCTTTCCGGAAGATGGGAAGAAGCGGAAGAAACGGATTCGCCCGACCCGTGCGCCGCGCTGGTGTGCAAAGAAACGCTCGCGCCGGGCGAGCGCCGCGCGCTTTCCTTTACGCTCGGCTGGTGCGCGGAAGAAGGAGCGGCGCTCAAAGCGGCGCGGATGGCGCTTGCCCCGCGGGAAGCCCGCGTGCCGGTCCTTGCCCGCGTGATGGAAGCCGCCTCGCCGCTCGCGCCGGAACCGGAAAGGGAGGGAAAACGGGAGCGGCGGGTCTCCGCCATCGAGGTCGATACGCCGGACGCGGCGCTCAATCATCTGATGCCGATGCTCCGCATTCAGTTTTTGCGCTCGCGTATTTTAGGGCGCACGGGTTTCTATCAGTGCGGCGGCGCGTGGGGATTCCGGGACCAGCTCCAGGACTGCGGCGCGGCTCTGCTCTTCGATCCGGCGCTCGTGCGCGCGCACCTTTTCCGCTGCGCGGCGCATCAGTTCAAAGAGGGCGACGTGATGCACTGGTGGCATCAGCTCCCGCCGCGGGACGGCGGCACGCGCGGCGTGCGCACCCGCATTTCGGACGATCTGCTCTGGCTGCCGCTCACCGTGTGCGACTATCTGGAAATAACGGGCGACGGCGGCGTGCTCTCCGTGCCGATCTCTTATCTCGACGGGCCGGAGCTCGGGCAGGCGGAAAGCGACCGGTATTTCGCGCCGGAACGCTCCGCCGAGCGGGACAGCCTTTACGGTCACTGCGTGCGGGCCATTGAGAAAGTGCTTTCGCGGAAAGGGCCGCGCGGCCTGCCGCTTTTCGGCGCCGGAGACTGGAACGACGGCATGAATCTCGTGGGCGCGGGCGGCAAAGGCGAAAGCGTCTGGATGGCGCTTTTTCTCGCCCACGTGCTGGACCGATTTGCGGCCGTCTGCCTGTCTGTGAAAGATAACGGGCGGGCACACGGCTATCTTGAACGGGCAAGGGAGCTCAGACAGATCGTGGATGAGCACTGCTGGGACGGCGCGTGGTATCTGCGCGGCTTTTATGACGACGGCACGCCGCTCGGCAGTAAAGACAGCGACGAATGCCGAATCGATATCCTGCCGCAGGCATTCGCCGTGCTGGCCGGCATGCCGGACGCGGGCCGCCGGAAGCAGGCGCTCGATTCCATGCTGAGCCTGCTGGCCGATGAGCGGCTGAAGCTCGTCAAACTGTTCACACCCGCGTTCGAGCACGGCGCGCGCAATCCGGGCTATATCCGCGCCTATCCGGCCGGCATACGGGAAAACGGCGGACAGTATACGCACGCGGCGGTGTGGGCGGCGCTCGGCCTGCTCGAAGACGGCCGGTCGGACGACGCCTGGCGCATCCTTGGCTGGATCAATCCGCTCGGCCGCACGAAAACGGCCGGCGAAGCGCGCGTCTACCGGCTTGAACCCTATGCGCTGGCCGGGGATATCTCGTCGAATCCGGCGGTTCCCGGCCGGGGCGGCTGGAGCCTCTACACCGGAGCGGCGGGCTGGTACTACCGCGTGGTGATCGAATCGCTGCTCGGCCTGAAGCTCCGGGCGGAAAAACTGTTCGTGGAGCCGAAGCTGCCGTCGGATTGGCCGGGCTTTCGGGCGCGCGTTTCCCTGCGGGGAAGCGAAGTTTCGCTCGAAGTGAAAAAAGACGGGCAGACGGGCCTTTGGGTAGACGGGCAGGCGGCTTCTTTCATCCCGCTCGACGGAAAAGCGCACGCGGCGGCGCTCCATCTGCCGGAGAAAAAGGCAGAAAAAAAGCCCGGATAACGATCCGGGCAAAAAGAAAGGCCGCTTTTCCAAACGGCTTTTCTAAGGCTGGAGGCGCCACCCAGAATCGGACTGGGGAATAAAGGTTTTGCAGACCTTCGCCTTACCGCTTGGCTATGGCGCCATATGAAAAACTGGAGCGGATGACGGGACTCGGACCCGCTACCTCCACCTTGGCAAGGTGGCGCTCTACCAGATGAGCTACATCCGCATAATGGTGCCTCCGGGCGGAATCGAACCACCGACACGGGGATTTTCAGTCCCCTGCTCTACCGACTGAGCTACAGAGGCACGCGCTGGCGACCCGAAAGGGGATCGAACCCTTGACCTCTAGCGTGACAGGCTAGCGTTCTAACCAGCTGAACTACCGGGCCATCGCCGCTGCCCGAACTTTTTGGGCGGGACAGCGACCTCTATTATATCGTAACGCCCGAATGTTGTCAAGCCGTTTTCCCGTTTTCTTTGCTTTTTTTGGGCGGGCGGCCGCAAAAGAAAAATCGGCTTGACATTTTTAAAATCGTAGTTTACTATTTAAGTATAGTTAGCTTGTAAATCAAAACGAATGCAA
>CAUULH010000017.1:0-11717 GCA_963545875.1 uncultured Ethanoligenens sp. | reverse complement strand
CTCTTTGGCAAGGAGTTCGCCTTTACATCTTTCCGAAGCGCCCGGCAAAGTCGAGTGTGGAGGCCGCCCCGAGCGGCAGGCGCACCGGCGCGCCTTTAGCCGCCGACTGATAGATCGCCAGCACCAACTCGAGCGCCCGGCGGCCCGCACGGCCGTCCACCAGAGGGGCGCGGTGATGCTCGACGGCATCCGCGACATCGGCATAGAGCGGCGTATGGCCGAAGCCGTAAACGTTCGGCGGCTCTTCGGCAAATTCCGCCTTCACGGTCTCCGGATCGTCTTTTCCGTCGGCAAAGCGCCATTCCTCGATGCGGTTCACCGATTTTCCGCCCGCTTTTACCGTCCCTTTTTCGCCGAAAAGATACAGCGTCTCCTCGAGATTGCGCGGGTAGACGTTCGTCGTGCCCTCGATGAGGCCGTAAGCGCCGCCCGCGAACTTCACCAGCGCCAGTCCCAGATCTTCCGCCTCGATATACGGATGCGCCAGCCGGTCGGTATAGGCCATGACCTCGGTGACCTCGTCGCCCATCATCCAGCGGAGCAGGTCGATGTTGTGGATGCACTGGTTCATCAGCGCGCCGCCGTCCTGCGCCCAGGTGCCGCGCCACGGGGCCTGCCGATAGTAAGAAGCGCCGCGGTTCCAGCGGATATGGGCCGCCCCGTGATAGAGCTTTCCGAACCGGCCGGCCTCCAGCGCCTTGCGGATGCGCCGGATGGACTTGTTGAACCGGTTCTGATGGCAGGCGCAGAGGCGAACGTCCGCTTTTTCGGCCGCGGCGATAAGCGCGTCCGCGTCGGCAAGCGAGAGCGAGATGGGCTTCTCCACGATGGTATGACAGCCCGCGCGCAGGCAGTCCAGCGCGATGGCGGCGTGCGTGCCGCTCGGCGTCGCCACCGACGTGAGGTCGGGGCGCGCCTTTCCGAGCAGTTCGCGGTGGTCGGTGAAGATTGGCACGCCTTTCAAGTCAAAACGGGCCAGCAGGGCTTCCGCCGCTTCTTTTTTGATATCGCACACCGCCGCGAGGCGGAAATCATTTTTATTATTGAGGATCGCCGCGATATGGTTCGGCGAGATCCGCCCGCAGCCGATCAATCCAACAGTAAGAATGGGAATTCCTCCTTTTTTCGATACAGACCGTACAAAAATCGGATTTTACTCCAAAAACAAGCTGCAAAAAGTCGAAATCGTGTATTTTATCCAAAAATTCAACGTATCGTATCCTTTTTGGGTGCCAAGCAGCCGAGCGCTTTCACGATGGTTTCGGCGGCATGGCCGTCGCCGTAGAACGGCGGGCGCGGCGTTTTCGGCGCAGGGCGCAGGGCTTTTTCGAGAATATCCGCCGTATCGGCGTGAGCCAGCACGTTCCAGCCGCTCTGCACCGTCTCCACCCATTCGGTCTGCTCGCGCACCGTTACGCACGGCACGCCGAGCAGATACGCTTCTTTTTGCAGGCCGCCGGAATCTGTGACGATGCGGCGCGCGCGGCCGGCCAGCCAGAGCATCTGTAAGTAGCCGACCGGTTCTACAAAACGGATATTTCGATATTTTTCGCTGTTTTGTATTCTTTTTATCTGGTCTTTGATGCGCGGATGCACCGGAAAAAGAACGGGAACGGGCAGTTTCTCGAGGGCTTTCAGCACGGCGAGGAGATTTTGGTCGCCTTTTGTATTTTCCGCCCGGTGGATGGTGGCCAGCGCCCACGCGTCTTTCATCTCCACCGGCTCAAACAGATCTTTCAGCATGGAAAGGCCCTGCCCTTTACAGACCTTTTCCGCCAGACCGCGGTAATAGAAGAGCGCGTCGCACATCACGTCGCCCACCAGTTCTACGCCTTTGGTGATGCCCTCGGCGGTGAGATGGCGCACAGCCTCTTTCGTCGGAGCAAAAAGCAGGGTGGAAAGATGATCGGTGACCACGCGGTTCTGCTCTTCCGGCATGGCGCGGTTGAACGAGCGCAGGCCCGCCTCCACATGCGCCACCGGGATGCAGAGTTTGGAGGCCGCGAGCGCGCCGGCCAATGTCGAATTGGTGTCGCCGTAGACGAGCACGGCGTCCGGCTTCTCTTTGAGCAGGACCTCTTCCACTTTGGCGAGCATCTCGCCCGTCTGCCTGCCGTGCGGCCCGGAGCCGACGCCGAGCGCGTAATCCGGGCGCGGGATATGGAGCTCCTCAAAAAAGACGGCGGACATGTTCGCGTCGTAATGCTGACCGGTGTGCACCAAGATCTCCTGATGGCCTTTTCTCAGCACGCGCGATACCGCCGCCGCCTTGATGAACTGCGGGCGCGCGCCCACGACGGTGACGATCTTCATTCCGGTTTCTCCTTCAGGCACTGTTCCGCCGGCACCGGGCGGAGCGGCCGCGCCGGATTTCCCGCCGCGATGGTGCGGGCCGGGACATCGTGCGTCACCACGCTGCCCGCGGCGGCGAAACCGTCCGCTTCCACCGTGCGGCCCGGCAGCACGACCGCGCCGGCTCCGAGCCGCCCGCCGTTTTGCACCGTCACGCCTTTGAAAGCGGCAAAGCGCGCCTGGGTGCGGCCGGCAAAATTGTCGTTCGAGGTCACGACGCCGGGCGCGACGAAGCAGTCGTCCCCCAGCGCGGAATAGGCCGTGAGATAGGCGCCCGCTTCGACTTTGCACCGCGCGCCGATGCGCACATGGTTCTCCACCGTGACACCGCGGCCGAGAATCGTACCCTCGCCGACCGTGACATCTTCCCGAACGCTCGCGCCGTCGGCCGCGAGCACGTTCTCCGCCAGATTTGCTCCGGCATAGACCACCGCGCCGGTGCCGATGATACAGCCTTTCCCGATCACGGCGCCGGGCTGTTCTTTTCCGGAAGAAACGGCCGAGCGCGCCGCACGGAAGGGCTGTTTGCCGATGCAGGCGAAATCGTCGATGCGCGCGCCGCCGCCGATGACCGCGCCGCTGTGGATGACCGCGTGATGGCCGACGACGCAGTTCTTCCCGATCTTCGCGCCCGCTTCCACCACACAGCAGCGGCCGAGCACCGTACCCTCGCCGATCTCCGCCCGCGGGCTCACCGCCCTCTCACAGCCGCTCGACATTGCCGGCCTCCAGATGGCGCGTCGCGCCGCGCGTATCGAACACCGCGCGGGCATGGGCGGCGATGAACGCCGGGTCGTAAGCGCTGTGGTTCGTCGTGATGACGGCCGCATCCGCCGCCGCAAGCGTCTCTTCCGTAAGCGGCACGGAAGTATAGGTCTTTCCGTTCTGCGAGAACGTCGGGATGAACGGGTCGTTGTACGTCACCTTTGCGCCCGCTTTTTCGAGCAGCGTGATGATCTTGAGCACGGGCGACTCGCGCAGGTCGTCGATATCCGGCTTATAGGCCACGCCGAGCAGAAAGATCCGGCTGCCGTTCAGCGGCTTCTTCGCGCGGTTGAGGATGCGGGAGACACGCTCCACGATGTATTCCGGCATCCCGTTGTTGATCTCGCCCGCGATCTCGATGAGACGGGTGTGATAATTGTAGGCGCGGGCCTTCCACGTTAGGTAGAACGGGTCGAGCGGGATGCAGTGGCCGCCGAGGCCCGGGCCGGGATAAAAAGCCATATAGCCGTAAGGTTTCGTTTTCGCCGCGTCGATGACCTCCCAGACCGGAATATCCATCCGCTTGCAGAGGATGGCCATTTCGTTGGCCAGCGCGATGTTGATGTTGCGGAACGTATTTTCGAGGATCTTCTCCATCTCCGCCACTTTGGGGCTGGAGACCGGGAAAACGCCGCCCGCGAGCACTTCGCCGTAAAACGCCGCCGCGAGCTCCGTGCAGACGCGCGTGACGCCGCCGACGACTTTCGGCGTATTCTTCGTTTTATACTGCTTATTGCCGGGGTCCACGCGCTCGGGCGAAAAAGCAAGGAAGATATCCTCGCCCGTCTTTAAGCCTTTGGCTTCGAGAAGCGGCTGGATGATCTCCTCCGTCGTGCCGGGATAGGTGGTGCTCTCGAGGATGACGAGCATGCCGGGATGCGCGTACTCCGCCACCGATTCCGCCGAAGCTTTGACATAGCTGATATCCGGCTGCTGATAGATATCGAGCGGCGTGGGCACACAGATGCACACGCAGTCGCAGGCAGCAAGGCCCGCATAATCCGTGCTGCCGCGCAGGCGGCCCTTTTTCACCAGAGCGGCCAAATCGCTGTCTACCACGTCGCCGATATAATTATGGCCGCTGTTGAGCCAGTCCACCTTTTTTTTCTGAACGTCGAACCCGGTGACGTCGTAGCCGGAACGGGCCATCTCCACGGCGAGCGGCAGGCCCACGTATCCGATGCCGATGATGCCGACATGGGCGGTCTTATCCGTGATTTTCTTTTTCAGGGATTCGTACTCCATGAAGTTCTTCCTTTCCGCCATCCGGCAGCCTGAAATGCTTGAACGTAGGCACCAACGTGCGTACACAGGCAAATGCGCCCGGCCTGTCCCCTTTTTCCAGATAGACATGCAGCAGGCCGATGAGTTCGCGCACCCGCTGTTCGCTGTATTCGCCGGGCTTAAGAATATAGATCTTATTGTTGCGCGTTTTGGATACGTCCTCATCGGCCAGGCTGATCTCTTCAAAAAGTTTTTCGCCGGGGCGGAGCCCGGTGAACACGACGCGGATATCCTTATCCGGCTCGAGGCCGGAAAGCCGGATGAGATCGCAGGCGAGATCGTAGATGAGCACCGGCTCGCCCATATCCAGCACGAAGATCTCGCCGCCGCCCGCCATGGCGCCGGCCTCCAGCACCAGCTGCACGGCCTCCGGGATCGTCATGAAATAGCGGCGCATCTTCGGGTGCGTCACCGTGACCGGGCCGCCGCTCTCGATCTGCTTTTTGAAGAACGGGACCACGCTGCCGCTGCTGCCCAGCACGTTGCCGAACCGGACGGCGGCAAAATCGGTCCCGCCCTCCCGGTCGAGCATCTGGATGCACAGCTCCGCGATGCGCTTCGAAGCGCCCATGATATTGGCCGGATTGACCGCTTTATCGGTCGAGATGAGAATAAATTTTTCCGCATGGGCGGCGATGGCCGCGCGCGCGACGTTCAGCGTGCCGAACACGTTGTTTTTGAGCGCTTCGCAGGGATTGTATTCCATCATCGGCACGTGTTTATGCGCCGCCGCGTGAAAAATGATCTGCGGATGAAACGTCTCAAAGATCTCCGCCAAACGGCCTTTATCCCGGATCGAGCCGAGCAGCAGGCGGTATTTTTCGCGCGGATACTGCGCGCGGAGCTCATTGTCGATGGCATAGAGCCCATATTCCGAAAAATCAAAGATCAAAAGCCGCTCCGCGCCGAAAGAGAGCACCTGACGGCAGATCTCCGAGCCGATAGAGCCCGCGCCGCCGGTGACGAGCACCGTTTTGCCCTTGATGAAATGACGCACCGCTTCCATATCCAGATGGACGCTGTCGCGTCGGAGCAGGTCCTCGAGATGCAGGTCGGAGATCTTGGCCTTGCCCAAGCTGTTCTCGTTGACATCGTCAATGGTGCCGAAACGCCTCAGCGGGCAGTGCATCCTGTGGCAGGTGATGAGCAGGTCTTTCATCATCTCATGCCCGGCCGAACTGATGGAGAGGATGACTTCGCCGGCGTTATAGAGCCGAATGGCTTCCGGCAGCCTGCCGCGGCCGCCCACCACCGTGAGCCCGGCGACTTTTTTGCCCCACATGCTCTGGTTGTCGTCGATAAAGCAGACCGGGAGACGATTTTCTTCCGGGTTGTTCATCAGCTTGCGCAGCAGGTTGATGCCGGCTTCGCCCGCGCCGTAGATCACCACGCGCGTCATATGGCTGCGCGCTTTTACCGTGAGCACGCGGGCCTGAAGCCACGAAGCCACACGCACCGAGGTGCGCACGATGAGGATGAAAAACAGCTCCAGCATCGAAATGATGATGAGGAGCTCGGCGGGAACAAACTGAAAAGCGGCGGCACAGATGATGAGAATGACCGTTGCCGTGACCACCGAGCCGATCTGACGCAGATATTCCGGCATGCCGGCCCGGCCCCAGACGTCGTTATAGCAGCGGAACAGCACGTTGCATAAAAGCAGGACCACGATGGCGAGCAGAATAAATTCCGCGCGCGAAAGATAGAAGCCCGGCTTGAGATCCGTGTTGTCGAACCCAAAACGCAGACCCAGCCCGATGACCACCGCGGCTGCGGCCGCCGCCGCATCCCAAACGATATACAAAACGGTGGAAAGCGCTTTTTTAAACATGCGCATGAAGAATGCTCTCTTTCCCCCGAGCGGGAATTTTCACGGCGTCTTGGCCGCGAAAGCGAAAACGCGAAAAAACGGCGCAGAAACGCAGGAAGACCCGCCGCGCCGCTTTCTTTCAATCTTCTTCATTATACTTTTGCGGGCCCGCTTTGTCAATCCGGGCGAAAAAGCGAAAAGATCCTGTTTTTCGGCGGGCGCCGTTTTTTTCCGGACAGGCAAAAAAAGAAAGACCGCCGCATATCCTGAAAGCAATGGGCTTTTTTCAATTCCATAATCTAGACTTATGGGAATAAAAAGGAAATTTTTTCTCATAATAAATGGGGACGCAAAAGCAGATGCGTTCTAAACAAGCCGTCCAAACATAAAGTAAATCGGAAGGAGTATCAGACATGGAAAGCGTCATCGCCGGATTCA
Organism: uncultured Ethanoligenens sp.; assembly: GCA_963545875.1. Classification (GTDB taxonomy): domain Bacteria; phylum Bacillota; class Clostridia; order Oscillospirales; family Ethanoligenentaceae; genus Ethanoligenens. The sequence continues at coordinate 5,068 of CAUULH010000017.1, read as the reverse complement.
TCGAAACAGCGGCAAAACTGCGCAGACTGGCCGCTTCAAATCGTCATACCCAGCTCCTCGGCGAGATCGAGCAGGTAAAAAAACGTTTGGAAAACGTTTCGGCGCAGTTCGATCAGCAGAGTGATCCCGACCTTTTAGACGAATGTATCTACGAAATGCAGGCGCTGACCGCCCGCTACCGCTTCCTGACAAGAGAAGCCCGAGAACAGGGCGTCACCCAAGAGCTGAAAGCAAGCCTGCAGCGTATGTGACGGCCGCAGGCTTTATCGCAAGAGGAGGAAAATGCCGCTATGCGGATGTTGGCTGTTGCCGCTTTGACCGGTTTGAAACGTTATGCCCTGTTCGGCGGCATCGCCCTGTTTGCCGGGCTGCTCATCTTGATGCTGCGCAATCCGCGCGCACTCGGACACTGGGCGCTGGGCGGCGTGGGCGGATGCCTGGCGCTCGGCGCGGCGGATGCCCTCGGCGCTTATACCGGAGTGAGCGTTGCGCTCAATCTGTGCACCTTAGGGACCGCCTTTGTTCTGGGGCTTCCAGGCGTGGCCGCCTTGTTCTTCCTCCGCTTTTTTCTTCAGATTTAACTCTTTTTTTCTTTTTCAAAAGACCGGAGCCGCTTCTCTTGTTCAAACAGAGAAGCGGCTCCGGTCTTTTGCCTGCGGTCCCTGGCCGGGCTTTCTATTCGTGGCGGTATTTCCGGCGCGTCGCCATGCCGCCGCGGATATGGCGCTGTGCTTTATTGATCTCCAATACCTGCTTGACTTCTATATATAATTGAGGATTGAGCTTCTTCAAACGTTCTGATACATCTTTATGTACAGTTGATTTGCTGATTCCAAATTCTTTTGCAGCGCTCCGCACCGTAGACTGGTGGGCGATGATATATTCGCCCAGCTCCACGGCACGTTCTTCCACGATGCCTTTCACGCAAAAGCCCCCTCGCCATCTCGTGTCAACACATGTATATGGCGGAAAGGCGGCAAGTATGTGGAAATTAGCGGGCGGCGCGGAATTTCATCGGAGCCTTTCGCGTCCGTCCCTCGATCTTTAGAAAGATACTTAATTCGTATAAATCATTGGTTATTTGATATTTTACACATCTGGATTCAAAGACTATAATAAGGAACGTTTACGGTCAACTGACGGGGGAGGATACTTTTTTATGCTCGATTTACTTGAAATGCTGATGATCGTCTGCTTTGGGCTCTCCTGGCCGATCTCCATCTACCGCTCTTACGTTTCCCGCACGGCAAAGGGAAAAAGCCTTTTCTTTGAAGTCTTTCTGTGGATAGGCTACATTTTCGGCATCACGCGCAAAGTGCTGCAATTCCAGTCCGGCAGCGGGCTCAATGTGCTTTTTTATCTGGGCTGGCTGTTCTATATGCTGAACATCGTAGAAATCACCATCGATATGCTGCTCTATTTCCGCAATGTCAAGCTCGACCGCATGCGGGAAAGCGAGCTGATCGATTCGCTGAAAGAATCCTCAGCTGAAACCGAGGATGAAAAGCAGGACGCCTGACACACTGCCGGGCCGAAACAGGCAAAGGAGAAAGCTGCCATGAATATGCCATCTTACGCCATCACCATCAGCCATCAGCTCGGATGCGGCGGGTCAGCCATCGGTCAGAGCCTTTCAAAAACGTTCGGCATCCCGTTCGTAGACCGCGACATCCTCAAACAGGTGGCCGGAAAGCTCCACATGGCGGAGGCCGACCTCGAGCACCGCGACGAACGTCTCTCTTCTTTCTGGGAGGATTTTACGGAAGGGCTGTACGTCGCGCCGGCGGCCGGCTGGGTCCCGCAGTACCGGCCGAGCGACCGGGAGCTTTTTGAAATGGAATCGGCCTATATCATCAAGATCGCACGGAAAACATCGGCCGTCATCCTCGGGCGGGCCGGACGCTGCTTGCTGCGCGAGCACCCGCGGCATGTCTGCCTGTATGTGACCGCGGACCTTGATGACCGCATCGAGCGCGTCTCCTCGCTTTTTCAGATCTCCGCCGAAAAAGCCAAAGAGAAGATCTTGGAAAACGACCGGGCGCGCGCCGCCTACAACCGCACATTCACAAAGACCGACGGAACGAACGCTCACCTCTACGACCTGTGCGTCAACACCTCGTCGGTCGGCCTTGAAAACGCCGCCCGTATCGCCGCCGACTGCGTGCGCGCCAAACTGAACGTCTAAGACCGCGCCCGCATCAACCGGCATCGCCTCCATCAGGCCCGCTAACCTTTTTTGCCCGCGCCACATAAATTGGCTGAGGGAAACCTTTCTTCCCGAAACGAAAGCCGGAATCCCCGGCTGAAAACGCGGGCCGCGTCAAGCGTGCTTCCGGTCCTTTAGGAGGCTGTGCCGTGAATATCCCTGACAGACCGGCCGGCAGAAAACCTTTTCTGCCGGCCTTCTTCGTTCGCCGCCCTTTTTCCGGCCCGCCGCCGGTGCGTCTGCTCCAAACCGTCAACGGTCCGAGCCTTGAGGAGATCAACAATACCGTTTCCCTGCCGCGGAAAGCGGGCTTTTGGAAAAAGCTGCTCGCCTACAGCGGCCCCGGCTGTCTGGTCGCCGTCGGCTATATGGACCCCGGCAACTGGATCACCTCCATCCAGGGCGGAGCGAAATATGCCTATTCGCTGCTTTTCGTCGTTCTTCTCTCCAGCCTGACGGCCATGCTGCTCCAAAGCATGGCAGCCAAACTCGGCATCGTGACCGGAATGGACCTCGCGCAGGCAACGCGCTCGGCCGTGAGCCGCCCGGCAGCGGTCATCCTGTGGGCCCTGACGGAGCTTGCCATCATGGCTACGGATATCGCCGAAGTCATCGGCGGCGCGATCGCTCTCGAGCTGCTTTTCGGCATCCCGCTCACCGTCGGGGTACTCATCACGGTCGGCGACGTACTGCTTCTTCTCCTGCTGTCGCTCGTCGGCTTTCGCAAAGTGGAGGCGCTCGTCGCCGCGCTCATCACCACTATCCTCGCCGTTTTTCTGGCGGAGGTGCTGGCCGGGCACCCAAATGCCGGCGCCGTTCTGGCCGGCTTTCTGCCCACGCCTCAGATCGCCGCGGACAAAGGGCGGCTCTTTCTCGCGCTGGGCATCATCGGCGCCACGGTGATGCCGCACAACCTGTATCTGCATTCGTCCATCGTGCAGGCACGCCGGTATGAGCGGACGGAATCCGGCCGCCGGGAAGCCCTGCGCTTTTCCCGCATCGATTCTTTTTTACAGCTCAGCGTCGCTTTCATCGTCAACTGCCTGCTGCTCATCCTCGGCGCCTGCTTTTTCTACGGCCGCACCGGCCCTTTGGGGCGCTTCGCGGATCTCTACCGCGCTCTGAGCGATCCGCAGATCGTCGGCGCCGTGGCAAGCCCGGTCCTCAGCACGCTTTTCGCCGTGGCTCTGCTCGCCTCCGGGCAGAATTCGACCATCACCGGCACGCTTTCCGGCCAGATCGTGATGGAGGGCTTCATCCACCTCAAGATGCCGCTGTGGCTTCGCCGGCTCGTCACGAGGCTGCTCTCCGTCGTGCCGGTCCTTCTCTGCGTCATCCTTTACGGCGGGCAGGAATCCTCTCTCGAAAGCCTGCTTTTGTATACACAGGTGTTTTTGAGCATCCAGCTCCCCTTCGCCGTCGTCCCGCTCGCGGCGTTCACCGGCAGCCGGAAATGGATGGGCCGCTTCGTCGACCCGCTGTGGGTAAAGATCGCCGCCTGGGGCATCGCCGTCATCCTCACCGGGCTCAATCTCTTTTTGGTCGTGCAGACTTTCGGCGGATGAAAGCAAAAAACAGCCGGGCAAGCAAGCCCGACTGTTTTTTGAAAATCTTCCGGCTTTTTCAGCTCGCCGAAGACGACGAAGACGCTGAACTGGCAGAAACCGAGGAAAGCTGTGCTTCCACCGAGGAAAGCTGCGCTTCCAAGGCGCCCACCTGGCCCTGAACGGCAGGATCGTTGGAAGCCGCAAGCTGTGCGATCTCCGCTTCAAGCTCTTCCTCTTCCTTTTCCAGCAGCTCTTTTTCACTGGTCGAATCCGACGAGCCCGAAGCCGAGCCTGTCGAATCCACCGAACCGATCGAATCCGTCGAAGAAGTCGAACTTGTGCCGCTTTGCGCACACGCCGATTGGAGACAAGACGCAAAATCCGCCGAGCTCGAAGAGGTGCTCGCAGACGTCGCAGACGTCGCTGCGTTCGTCTGGAGCAGGGAACTGATCGATGAAACCGTCATAACTTGCTCTCCTTTTCCGTGTTTTTCCCATTATACCACAAAAATGTGTCCGAACTAAGAATTTTTACCGAAAGCGCCGGTAAAGCAGCAGCGCGGCCAGAATGCAGAGCACTTCCACCAGATCGATGCGCAGAATGAAGCCGAACGAGATCTTGAGGATCGACAGATCGAGCGTGACCGGCTGCGTGATGCCGAATGTTTTCGTATAGATGAGAAAGCCCGCCCAAGGAAAATGCTGCAAAGACGCGGAAAGCACCCCGCCGACGACGACCGCCAAAATCAGCAGGACGAACAATAAAAGAAGACTTCCGCCTTTTCCTCCCGCAGAACGCACAGCGTTCCACCTCCTGTTTGTGTTTTAATACCGCCCGGTAGAGCCGAAACCACTCGCCGCCCGCTCCGTTTCTTCCAGATCGTTCACTTCGATCACTTCGGGAACGCAAACGGGCATCACGACGAGCTGGGCGATGCGCTCGCCCGGCATCACGACATAAGCCCGGTCCGAAAGGTTGCAGAGCCCGACGATGATCTCGCCGGTATAATCGCTGTCGATCACGCCGACACCGTTTGAGAGTGAGATGCCGTGGTGGACGGCCAGCCCGCTGCGCGCGTAGACGAACGCGGCATACCCGCTGCCCGGAAGCTGGACGGCGATGCCGGTGGGAATAGAGACCAGCCCGTGCGGCGTGATCTTTACGGGAGAACGCAGGGCCGCGAACAGGTCCATCCCGGCCGAACCGGCGGTGGCCCGGCGCGGCAGATGGGTCTCCACACCATCGTGCGGCACGGTCTTGATTTTCAGTGTCACCATCGTGTTCCTCCTTATTATCGAACGCCGCGGTCATACAG
>CAUULH010000016.1:0-11757 GCA_963545875.1 uncultured Ethanoligenens sp. | reverse complement strand
ACCGTCCGCGGTTCCGTTATGAACCCGAACGACCATCCGCACGGCGGCGGCGAAGGCAAAGCGCCGATCGGCCGTCCGGGACCGGTTACTCCGTGGGGCAAGCCTACTCTTGGATATAAGACCCGTAAGCATAATCGGGCTTCCAATAAGTTCATCGTTAAACGCCGCGGCGGGAAATAAAGCCGCAGAAAGTCTGAAAGGAGGACCCAAACATGAGCAGAAGCCTCAAAAAGCCTCCCTATGTTGAAGAGGCGTTGATGAAGCGCATCCAGGCGCTCAATAAAGCCGGCAAAAAAACCGTGCTCAAAACGTGGAGCCGCGCTTCCACCATTTTCCCGGAATTTGTGGGCCACACGATCGCCGTCCACGACGGACGCAAACATGTGCCCGTTTATGTAACGGAAGATATGGTCGGTCACAAGCTGGGCGAGTTTGCGCCCACGCGGACATTCAAAGGCCATAACGGCTCGAAGGTAACGTCCACCGCAACCGGCGGCAGCGCCACCTGACAGGCGGAAAGGAGGAACACATGCAGGCAGTCGCACACCTTCGCTACGCGCGAATCGCGCCCCGAAAGGTTCAAATCGTGCTCGATCTTATCCGGAACAAACCGGTGAATATCGCCGTCGCGATTTTAAAGCATACCCCAAAGGCAGCCAGCGAATATCTGCTCAAGCTGCTCCAGTCGGCAATCGCCAATGCCGAGAACAATCACAACATGGATGTTTCCCGGCTGTATGTGGCAACATGTTTTGTCAGCCCCGGCCCGATGCTCAAACGCATCCGTCCCAGAGCGCACGGCCGCGCATTCCAGATCCTCAAGCGCACGTCCCATGTGACCATCGCGCTTGAAGAGGCCGCGGAACCGGAAAACGCTTAAGAGGAGGGAAAGTATGGGCCAGAAAGTCAATCCCCACGGCTTAAGAGTGGGTGTTATCAAGGATTGGGATTCCAGATGGTTCGCGAAAGACAATGTCTTCAGCGATATCCTCGTGGAAGATTATCATCTGCGGAACGACTTGAAGAAACGTCTGTTTTCTGCGGGCATTCCGCGCATCGAGATCGAGCGCGACGCTTCCCGCGTGCGCATCCATATCCATTGCGCAAAGCCCGGTATGGTCATCGGCAAAGGCGGCACGGAGATCGATAAGCTCCGCGCCGACTGTGAAGCCAAGCTCGGCAAACCGGTCTCCATCAACATCGTGGAAGTGCGCAACCCGGACGTGGACGCTCAGCTCGTGGCGGAGAACATCGCCGCTCAGCTCGAAAAACGCATCTCGTTCCGCCGCGCCATGAAGCAGTGCATCGGCCGCGCCATGAAACAGGGCGCCAAAGGCATCAAAGTCACCGTTGCCGGCCGTCTGGGCGGCGCCGAGATCGCGCGTGTCGAACATTATCACGAAGGAACCATTCCGCTTCAGACGCTGCGCGCCGATATCGATTACGGTTTTACCGAAGCGAAGACCACTTACGGCCGCATCGGCGTCAAAGTCTGGGTGTATAAGGGCGAAGTCCTGCCAGATATCCGCCGGACGCCCAAAGTTGCAAAGGAAGGAGGAGAGCAGTAATGCTGATGCCCAAACGCGTCAAGTTCCGCCGTGTGCAGCGCGGTCGGATGAAAGGCAAGGCCCTGCGCGGCAATACCGTCACCTACGGTGAGTACGGCCTGCAGGCGCTGGAACCGGCGTGGATCACATCCAATCAGATCGAGGCGGCCCGTGTCGCCCTGTCGCGCTACACAAAGCGCGGCGGCCAGGTCTGGATCAAGATCTTCCCGAGCAAACCGATTACCGAGAAACCCGCCGAGACCCGCATGGGCTCCGGCAAGGGCTCTCCTGAATACTGGGTGGCCGTGGTAAAGCCGGGCCGGGTGCTGTTCGAAATGGGCGGCATCCCCGAGGCCGACGCGAAAGCAGCCATGCGCCTGGCCACCTATAAACTGCCCATCAAGTGCAAGTTTATCAAAAAGGCAGAAACGGACGGTGAGCAGAATGAAAGCAAGTGAGATCCGTTCCAAATCAGCGGAAGACTTAAACAGCCAGCTCAAAGACCTCAAAGCCGAACTTTTTAACCTTCGTTTCCAGCTCGCCATCAATCAGCTCGAGAATCCCATGCGGATCAATGCTGTGAAGAAGGACATCGCCCGTATCAAGACGGTGTTGCGCGAAGCGGAACTCCGTAAGGACGCCTGAGGCTTTGGAAGGAGGAGCATCCATGAGCGAAAGAACGACGCTGCGCAAGACCCGCGCGGGCCGCGTGGTGAGCGATAAAATGGATAAGACGATCGTTGTCGCCATCGAAGACAACGTTCAGCATCCGCTTTATAAAAAGATCATCAAGCGCACACTGCGCTTGAAAGCCCATGATGAGAACAACGAAGCCAAGACCGGCGACCGCGTTTCCATCATGGAGACCCGCCCGCTTTCCAAAGATAAGCGCTGGCGGCTCGTGAAAATCATCGATAAAGCGAAATAACATTTCCGTTCGGAAGGAGGCGGCACCGTGATTCAGCAGCAAACATACCTGAAGGTGGCAGACAACACCGGCGCCAAAGAGCTGATGTGCATCCGCGTTCTCGGCGGTTCGCGCCGGCGTTATGCCAATATCGGCGACACCGTAGTTGCTTCGGTCAAAAAAGCGACACCCGGCGGCGTTGTTAAAAAAGGCGAGGTCGTCAGAGCCGTGATCGTGCGCTCCGTCAAAGGCATCGGCCGCAAAGACGGCACGCACATCCGCTTCGATGAGAACGCCGCAGTGATCATCAAAGACGATAAGACCCCGCGGGGCACCCGCATTTTCGGGCCGGTGGCGAGAGAACTCCGCGAGAAAGATTATCTCAAGATTCTCAGCCTGGCTCCCGAAGTGCTTTGATGGGAGGCGCAATGGTTATGAAGAAAGTGCACGTCAAAAAGGGCGATACCGTGCAGATCATCTCCGGCAAAGACCGCGGCAAGCAGGGCAAAGTGCTGGAAGTGAGCCCTAAAGAAGGTAAAGTCATCGTTGAGGGCCGCGGCATGGTCACCAAACATGTCAAGCCGCGCAAAATGGGCGAACAGGGCGGCCGGATCAAAGCGGAAGGCGCCATCTATGCCAGCAAGGTCATGATCGTCTGCCCCAAGTGCGGAAAACCCACCCGTATCGGCCACAACGTGTCCGAAGACGGGAAAAAGATCAGAGTGTGCCGCCGCTGCGGCGCTGCCCTGTAATTTTCAGGAGGAGAGCACATGGCCAGACTCAGAGAAACCTACAAAAAGGACATCGCCCCCGCTCTGATGAAGAAATTCAATTATAAGAGCGTGATGCAGATCCCGAAGCTCGACAAGATCGTTGTCAATGTCGGCTGCGGCGATGCCCGCGATAATGCTAAAGTGATCGACTCCGTGACGGAGGAGATCGCGATGATCACCGGCCAGCATCCGGTCGTCACCAAAGCGCGGAAATCCGTGGCAAACTTCAAACTGCGCGAGGGCATGAACATCGGCGTGAAAGTCACGCTGCGTCAGGACCGTATGTACGAGTTCTTAGATCGTTTGTTCAACGCCTCGCTGCCGCGCGTACGCGATTTCCGCGGCATCAATCCGAATTCGTTCGACGGACGCGGAAACTATGCTCTTGGTATCAAAGAGCAGCTGATCTTCCCGGAAATCGAATACGATAAGGTGGAAAAGGTCCGCGGCATGGACATCATCATCGTCACGACCGCGAAGACCGACGAAGAAGCGAGAGAACTGCTCACCCTGTTCGGTGCGCCGTTCCGTAAATAAAGGGGGGTTGTGTTGTGGCAAAAACATCTATGATCATCAAGCAGCAGAGAAATCCGAAGTTTTCCACGCGGCGTTATAACCGCTGCAAGATCTGCGGCCGGCCGCACGCATATCTCCGCAAATACGGGATATGCCGTATCTGCTTCCGCAATCTTGCCTATAAAGGTGAGATTCCCGGCGTTAAAAAGGCAAGCTGGTAATCCAGCCAAAGGAGGTTCGACGTCATGCAAGTCACCGACACGATCGCCGATATGCTTACCCGCATCCGCAATGCGAATTCGGCGAAGCATGATTCCGTCGATATTCCCGCGTCCAATCTGAAGAAGGCAATCGCCCGCATTTTGCTGGACGAAGGGTATATCAAGAATTATACCGTCATTGACAATAGCACACAGGGCACCATCCGCATCAACCTGAAATACGGCCCGGGCAAAGCGCAGGTCATTACCGGCCTGCGGCGCGTTTCCAAACCCGGCCTGCGTATGTATGCCAACTGCGAAGACATGCCCAAGGTACTGAAGGGCCTTGGCATCGCCATCATTTCTACCTCCAAAGGCATTATGACCGACCGCGAGGCCCGTAAGCAGAACGTGGGCGGCGAAGTGCTGGCCTTTGTGTGGTAAGGAGGGGTTTGAATGTCGCGTATCGGGAAGCAGCCGATTAACATACCGAGCGGCGTGAACGTCACGCTGAAAGATGCTCACACGATCACGGTCAAAGGCCCCAAAGGGGAGCTGACCCAGTCTTTCCATCCGGATATGACCATCCAGGTGGAGGGCGACGTCATCCATGTGACCCGCCCGGACGATGAAAAGCAGCACCGTGCTCTGCACGGCCTTACCCGTTCGCTCATCGCCAACATGGTGAAGGGCGTCGTGGAAGAATATAAAAAAGAGCTCGAGATCAATGGTGTCGGTTACCGCGCCATCAAGCAGGGCAAGAAACTTACCCTGACGCTCGGCTATTCGCATCCGGTGATCGTCGAGGAAGTCCCCGGCATCACGCTGGATGTCCCAAATCCGAACCAGATCATCGTGCATGGCCCGGATAAGCAGCAGGTTGGCCAGTTTGCCGCCGAGCTGCGGGAAAAACGCCCGCCGGAACCCTATAAGGGCAAAGGCATCAAGTATGTGGATGAAGTCATCCACCGCAAGGAAGGCAAAGCCGGCAAGGGCGGCAAGAAATAAGGAAGGAGTGAGAGGTACTCATGATCAACAAACCGGACAACAACAACGCCAGACTCAGGCGGCATAGGCGCGTGCGCGGAAAGATCACCGGCACGGCCGAACGTCCGCGTCTGAACGTGTTCCGCTCCCTCCGCCATATCTACGCGCAGATTATCGACGATGCGGCCGGCGTCACGCTCGTTTCCGCATCCACGATGGATAAAGATTTCGAAGGCAACGGCGGCAACAAAGATGCGGCTCACAATGTGGGCTTGGCGCTCGCCAAAAAGGCAGCCGAAAAAGGCATCACGCAGGTGCGCTTCGACCGCGGAGGATTCGTCTATCACGGGCGCGTCAAGGAATTGGCGGAAGGCGCCCGTGAGGGCGGCCTGAAATTCTGATTGAGGAGGGATGACTTTGGCTCGCAATTTTCGCAACAGGCAAGACGACGACATGAATGAAAAGGTCGTCGCCATCAACCGTGTTTCCAAGACAGTGAAAGGCGGCCGCATCTTCAAGTTTGCGGCACTGGTCGTCGTCGGTGACGGCGCCGGCAAGGTCGGCTTCGGTATCGGCAAATCGGGCGAAGTGCCCGATGCCATCCGCAAGGGCATCGAAGACGCCAAGAAGAACCTGTTCACCGTGCCGCTCAGAGGCACGACCATCCCGCACGAGATCGTCGGAGAATTCGGCGCCGGCCGCGTGCTGCTGAAACCTGCTGCTCCCGGTACCGGCGTGATCGCCGGCGGCCCGGTGCGTGCCGTGGTCGAAGTGGCCGGCATCAAAGATATCCGTACGAAGGCGCTTCGTTCCAATAATCCCTGCAATGTAGTCCGCGCGACCATCCAGGGGTTGCAGAGCATCCGCAGCGCCGAGCGCGTAGCGGAGATCCGCGGCAAAACCGTCAAGGAAATTCTGGGCTGAGGAGGCGGCTACGATGGCTGAACTGAAAATCACGCTGCTCAAAAGCTTAAGCGGCAGAAAAGCGTCCCACATCGCCACGGCGCATGCACTTGGTTTGCGCAAGATCCGCGATGTGACCACGCAGCCCGATAATCCCCAGACACGGGGTAAGATCGCGCAGATCGATTACCTCGTCGAGGTAAGTAAAGCATAAAGGAGGTGGGCTCATGAAGTTATACGAACTTTCTCCGGCAGAAGGCTCTTCGAAATCGGCGTTCCGCGTTGGCCGCGGCATCGGCTCCGGCAACGGCAAAACGTCCGGCAAAGGCCACAAGGGCCAGAAGGCCCGCAGCGGCGGCGGCGTACGTCCGGGATTTGAGGGCGGCCAGATGCCTCTGATCCGCCGTATCCCGAAACGCGGCTTTACGAATATTTTTGCCAAGCCGCTCGCTTATGTCAATGTCAAATCGCTCAACGCGTTTGACGACGGCGCTGTGGTGGATGCCGAAGCGCTCAAAAGGGCCGGCATCATCAAAAAGCCGCTCAACGGCGTGAAAGTGCTCGCCGAGGGCGACCTGAAAAAGAAACTCACCGTGAAAGCCTCTGCTTTTTCCGAGGCCGCCAAGAAGAAGATCGAGGCGGCCGGCGGAACGACTGAGGTGATCTGAGATGTTTGATACATTCCGTAACGCATGGAAATCGCCAGATCTGCGCAGAAAGATCCTGTATACGCTGCTCGTCATCGTGATTTTCCGCATCGGCGCAGCGATCACGGTTCCGTTTGTCAATCTGACTGCCCTGCAGGAAGCCCTCAAGAGCGGCGGCAACAGCCTTATGGGATATATCGACATTCTTACCGGCGGCGCCATGTCGCGCGCCACCGTCTTTTCAATGTCCGTAACGCCCTACATCAATGCCACCATTATCATCCAATTGTTGACGGTCGTCATTCCCGCGTGGGAGCGCCTTTCTAAAGAAGGCGAAGTGGGGCGCCGCAAGCTCAACAACATCACCCGGTTCTTTACGATGTTCCTCGGCCTCGGCCAGGGCGCCGGCATGTATTATTATCTGTATCAGTCCGGCATCGTGGAGTATACGAGCGGGTTCTCGGCCGTATTCGCGGCCATCGTGATCATCTCCGTGTTCACCGCGGGCAGCTGCCTGATGATGTGGATGGGCGAGCAGATCAACGATAAGGGCGTGGGCAACGGCATCTCCATCCTGCTGTTTGCCGGCATTATCAGCCGCGGGCCGGCGCTTGCCAATTCCATCGTGAGCTATTGGAAGATCGGCGGGAAATACCTCATCCTTCTTCCGGCTCTCATTGTGCTGGGCGTATTCGTGGTGGTGGCCATCGTCTTTATGAACGATGCCGAGCGCCGCATCCCCGTGCAGTATGCCAAACGGGTCGTGGGCCGCAAGCTCTACGGCGGGCAAAGCTCCTATATCCCGGTGAAAGTCACGCTCTCCGGCGTGATGCCCATCATCTTTGCTTCGTCCATCGTGAGCCTGCCGACCATCATCGGCGGATTTTTCCCCAAGACGTCCACGGTCTACAAGGTATTCACCTGGTTCGGCTATACGTCTTGGCTGTACGCGATCGTCTATTTCATCCTGATCATCCTGTTCAACTTTTTCTATGTGGCGATCCAGTACAATCCTTTTGAAATCTCAAACAATATCCGCAAGAACAACGGCGGCATCCCGGGCATCCGGCCCGGCAGACCGACCGCTGAATATATTCAGAAAGTCATTTCCCGCGTGACGTTCATCGGCGCGATCTTTTTAGCGGTCGTCGCGGTGCTGCCGATCGTCCTTTCGACGGCGGGCAGCATCAATATCGCGCTTGGCGGCACAAGCCTTCTGATCCTCGTCGGTGTGGCGATGGATACCTCGAGGCAGCTCGAGTCCCAGATGATGATGCGTCACTACCGCGGTTTTCTCGAGTGAGAACGCAAAAGCCGGCGCAAAAGTCACTGGCTTGACGGAGGCAGCAACAAGAATGAATCTGATCCTTTTAGGAGCGCCGGGCGCCGGCAAGGGCACACAGGCCGAAAACATCTGCAGTCATTTCCATATCCCGACGATCTCCACGGGCAACATGCTCCGCGAAGCCGTGAAGAACGGCACGGATCTGGGGAAAAAAGCCAAATCCTACATGGACGCGGGCAAGCTCGTCCCGGACGAGATCCTTGTGAACATGATCAAGGAGCGGCTGAAAGGCCCGGATTGCCAGAATGGTTTTGTACTGGATGGTTTTCCCCGCACGGTGCCGCAGGCCGAGGCGTTGGATAAAATGGGCGTGCGCATCGATTGCGTGCTCGAGATCCACGTTTCGGACAAATCTATTGTAGCCCGGATGTCCGGGCGGCGCGTCTGTGAAACATGCGGCGCCTCCTATCATACCCTGTACCGCCCGCCCGTAAAGGAAGGCATCTGCGATCTAGACGGCGGAAAACTGGTCCGGCGCGCGGATGATGCTCCCGAAACGGTGAAGGCGCGCCTGAAAGTTTACCATACGCAGACGGAACCGCTGAAAAATTATTACGAAAAACAGAAAAAACTTGCCGTTGTGGAAGGCCAGGAAGAAATCGCTGACACGACGAATCTGACCTTGAAGGCGTTAGAAGGCAGAGCATGATCAAGTTAAAAACCGCGACCCAGTTGAAAAAAATGCGCGATGCCGGCCGCATTTCTCAGCTTGCGCTCCTTGAGGGCGGCAAGCATGTGGAACCCGGCATCACGACAGGCGAGCTGGATCGTATCATGCACGATTTCATCGTCAAAGCGGGCGCAAAACCGTCTTTCCTCGGCTACGGCGGTTTCCCGGCCACGGCATGTATCTCCGTCAACGACGAGGTCATCCACGGTATCCCGGATAAACACCGCCGCGTGGAAAACGGGGACATCGTGAGCATCGACGTAGGTGCCATCTACAATGGCTGGCAGGGCGACAACGCCTGGACATTTGCCGCCGGGACGATCAGCCCCGAAGCGCAGGCGCTGCTCGATACCACGCAGAAAAGCCTTTTTGAAGGCATCAAAATGGCGACGGCGGGCAATCGTCTTGGCGATGTCGGCCACGCCGTTCAGGCTTGCGCGGAATCCCAAGGCTATTCCGTGGTGCGCAATTACGTCGGCCATGGGATCGGCCAGGAAATGCACGAGGAGCCGGATGTGCCGAATTACGGCCACCCCGGACACGGCGTGCGTCTGGTGCCGGGAATGGTCATCGCCATCGAGCCGATGATCAATCAGGGCAAAGCGGCCGTGCGGACCATGGCGAACGGCTGGACGGTTAAGACGGCAGACGGCGGCTTGGCCGCTCATTTTGAGCATACCATCGCCATCACCGAAAAAGGCCCCGTCATCCTGACTCAGCCATAAGCAGGGAAGTTTGGATGGAGATCGAGACCGGAAGCGTCGTGCTGGCTTTGGCCGGGCGCGACAAAGGCGGGATCTTCACCGTGACCGCTCCCGCGGATGGGCCGTTCGTGCTCATCGCGGACGGAAAGCGGCGAAAGATCGAAAAGCCGAAACGCAAGAAACGGAAACATTTGCAGGCCATCGGCCGGCTTTCAAAGCCGGAAGCAGAAGCTTGGACCAACCGGAAGCTCCGGAAGGCGCTCAAGGCGTTTGCCGCCGATGCGACTGCGGGCTCCGGGGGAGGAATTCAGTTTGTCCAAAGATGACATGATCGAGCTGGAGGGCATCGTGAAAGAGGCGCTGCCGAATGCGATGTTTCAGGTGGAACTGCCCAATCATCACACGATTCTGGCGCATATTTCCGGAAAGCTGCGGATGAATTACATCCGCATCCTGCCGGGCGACAAAGTCACTGTGGAAATGTCCCCGTATGACTTGACCCGTGGGCGCATCACCTGGCGCTCAAAGTAAAGAAGGCGGCCTTTTAGGACCGCACCCGATCCAAAGGGAGGTATTTCAGATGAAAGTAAGGCCTTCGGTAAAACCCATGTGTGAAAAATGCAAGATCATCAAACGCAAAGGCCGCGTGATGGTCATTTGTGAAAACCCCAAGCATAAACAGCGGCAAGGCTAACGGCCGCAGAAAATTTACGGAGGTGTAACCATATGGCTCGTATCGCCGGTGTGAACCTGCCCAACGAAAAACGGGTGGAGATCGGCCTGACCTATATTTTCGGTATCGGCCGCAAATCCGCTGATGACATCCTCAAGGCGACCGGTATAAATCCGGATACGCGCGTCAAGGATCTGACTGAAGAGCAGGTCTCCGCCCTGCGCGACGTGATCGACAAGGACTTTGCCATTGAAGGCGACCTTCGCCGCCGCGTTTCGCTCAATATCAAGCGTCTGGTGGAGGTAGGCTGCTACCGCGGCGTCCGTCACCGCAAAGGTCTGCCGTGCCGCGGCCAGCGCACCAAGACCAATGCACGCACCTGCAAGGGTCCTAAGAAGACCATTGCGAACAAGAAGAAATAACAGGGAGGGGAAACAGCATGCCCAGTAAGGCGACTGCCAATAAAAAGGCCGGAACAACGGCCCGCAAACGCCGCGAACGCAAAAATATCGATCGCGGCGCCGCGCATATCCAGTCGACGTTCAACAATACCATCGTGACGATCACAGATACCCAGGGCAACTCGGTATCTTGGGCGAGCGCAGGCGGCCTCGGCTTCCGCGGCTCGCGCAAGAGCTCGCCGTTCGCCGCGCAGATGGCGGCGGAAACCGCTGCCAAAGCGGCGATGGAGCACGGCATGAAGACCATCGAAGTCTATGTAAAAGGCCCGGGCGCCGGCCGTGAAGCGGCCATCCGCGCGCTTCAGGCCGCGGGGCTCGAGGTCAACATGATCAAAGATGTGACTCCGATCCCGCATAACGGCTGCCGCCCTCCCAAAAGACGGCGTGTTTGATTCCAAAACAGGAGGTGTATTCAAAACATGGCAAGATATACGGATTCCGTGTGCAAACTCTGCCGCAGAGAAGGGCAGAAGCTTTTTCTCAAAGGCGAGCGCTGCTATTCGGATAAATGCTCGGTAGGCCGCCGCAGCTACGCGCCTGGCCAGCATGGTCAGGATCGCAAGAAGACGTCTGAGTACGGCATCCAGCTGCGTGCTAAACAGAAGGCCCGCCGCTATTACGGCGTGCTGGAGCGTCAGTTCCGCCGCTACTTCCAGATCGCGGCCGCGCGCCCCGGCATCACCGGTGAAAACCTGCTCTGCCTGCTGGAGCTGCGGCTGGACAATGTGGTGTACCGCATGGGCTTTGCCGATTCGCACGCACAGAGCCGCCAGCTCGTTCGCCACGGCCATTTCACCCTGAACGGCAAAAAAGCCGATATCCCGTCGATGCGGGTCAAGGTCGGCGACGTCATCACCATCCGCGAGGGCAGCCGGACGGCCGACTTCATGAAGAACATCCTTGAAGCGAATGCCTCGCGCCCCGTGCCGAAGTGGCTGGAAGTCAACCGCGAAGCCTTTTCGGGCAAAGTGGCCGTCCTGCCGAATCGTGAAGACATCGACCTGTCGGTTGAAGAGCATCTCATCGTCGAGCTGTATTCTAAGTAAGGCGATACCCCGGCAAGCCCTGCACGCGCAGGGTGCGCTGTTCCGGCTTGCGCCGGGTTCGGCGTTTTTCGGGAATCGATGCGGGCACTTTGGTGCCTAACCGTCAGGAGGGTTGTTCATGATTGAAATTGAGAAGCCGAGGATCGAAACAGCGGAGCTGACGGCAGACGGCTCATACGGCCGGTTTGTGGTCGAGCCGCTGGAACGCGGATACGGCACCACGCTGGGCAACAGCCTGCGCCGTGTGCTGCTCTCCTCACTTCCGGGCGTGGCGGTGACACAGGTCAAGATCGAGGGCGTGCAGCACGAGTTTTCCACCGTGCCGGGCGTCAAAGAAGATGTCACCGAGATCATCCTCAACATCAAGGGCCTTACGGC
>CAUULH010000015.1:0-11933 GCA_963545875.1 uncultured Ethanoligenens sp. | reverse complement strand
ACAGTGCCCCCATATTTGGTGACATACATATTACAGTAATTGAAAACAAAGCCTTTCTGGATAGGATCAATCAGGTCACCCTGAATATGATGAAAAGTTCGGGGAATGACTTTTTGGTTAATCGCGCGTCCACGCCGGGTTATAACCCACTTTACGGTGCGCCGATGCTGTTTCTGCTGTCTGCGCCGAATGGGAATGATGGAAATGGCTTTAATATGGCAAACGTCTCCTGCGCAGCCGAAAATATGATGCTGGCGGCCACAGCGTTGGAACTGGGCTCCTGCTTTGTCATGGGGCCGATGATGGCATTTTCGGATGTTGATTTGCTCCATAAAACGGAGATTCCAGAGGGATACGTACCTCTCTGCGGCGTACTTGTTGGATATACCGGCGGAGATGCGTTTTCTTATGTGCGGACTAAAAAAGAGAATGTGAATTATTTACGCTGAAAAATAGAGGATCACCATGCAACGACAAAGCGTGCATTATAAAAAGTGTGAATATAATAAGAAAGCCGCCGACAAAAGTCGACGGCCTTCTTATTTTGGTCGGAGTGGCGGGACTCGAACCCACGGCATCCTGCTCCCAAAGCAGGCGCGCTACCAACTGCGCTACACCCCGTCTGATTGCCCGTGCCGGCAGCTGCCGCACGGCATGTATTTTTCATGATAGCATGCAGCGTGTGAAATGTCAAAGAAAATCCCGTATTACGCACCGGTGCTTTTCACGGCTCGTTCCGCACATGTCACAGCCCTGTCTCACTGGTGCGCGCGCCGCGTTGCAATGCACACGCGGCTGGTTTATAATATGAAGAAGCAACCAATGAATGCGATTTGACGGACGGGCAAAGACGCCTGCCCATACAGACACGGAGGCACCCGCATGGATAAAATCCTCTCCATTCTGGAAAAGGACGCCCGGCTGACCGACGCGCAGATTGCCTCGATGCTCGGTTTGACACCCGAAGAAGTGGCCAAAACCATCGCCGCCTACGAGCAGCAGGGTGTCATCAAGGGCTACCGCGCGCTCATCGACTGGGACAAGGTGGACAAAGACAGTATTTCCGCCCTCATTGAGGTCAAGGTTTCGCCGCAGCGCGATTTCGGTTTTGAACAGATGGCCGAGCGCATCATGCAGTTTGAGGAAGTGGACAGCGTCCACCTCATGTCCGGCGGATTTGATTTGGCGGTCACGGTGCGCGGACATTCGTTTAAGGACGTGGCACTGTTTGTGGCCGAGCGGCTGGCTCCGCTTGATAACGTGCTTTCCTGCGCGACACATTTTATGCTGCGCAAATATAAAGACAGCGGCGTGGTTTTCGGCGCGGAAGAGCCGGATGAAAGGGGCAGGATTTCGCTGTGTTAAATTATCAGTCGCTGCTCTCGCGCAAAGCGCTGGATATCCGCCCTTCCGGCATCCGTAAATATTTTGACCTCGTCGCGGGCATGGACGATGTCATCTCCCTCGGCGTGGGCGAGCCGGATTTCAACACGCCATGGCATGTGCGCAGCGCAGGCATTTATTCGCTGGAAAAAGGGCGCACCCATTACACCGCCAACGACGGCCTTTCCGAGTTGCGCGAGGAAATCTGCGCTTATCTCAGCCGCCGTTTCGGCCTGCAATACACACCCAAGGGCGAAACGGTGGTCACCGTCGGCGGCAGCGAGGCGATTGACCTTGCCATCCGCACGCTGGTTGACCCGGGCGACGAGGTCATCATCCCAGAGCCGAGCTTTGTCTGCTATCATCCGCTGACGGTGCTGGCCGGGGGCGTGCCCGTGCCGCTGCCCACGCGCGCGCAGGATGCGTTTAAGCTGACGCCCGCAGCGCTGCGCGCGGCCATCACGCCGCGCACCAAGCTGCTGGTGCTGCCGTTCCCGAACAATCCCACGGGGGCGGTGCTTACGCGCGAAGATTTGGAAGGCATCGCCGAAGTGCTGCGCGGCACCAATATTTTCGTGCTTTCCGATGAAATTTACGGCGAGCTGACCTATGGCGGGCACCATGTTTCCATCGCTTCTTTGCCCGGCATGCGCGAGCGCACCGTTCTGGTGGGCGGCTTTTCCAAAGCCTATGCCATGACGGGCTGGCGGCTGGGCTATGCCTGCGCGCCCGCGCCCGTGCTGGCCTGCATGCACAAAATCCATCAATTTGCCGTGATGTGCGCGCCCACCACCAGCCAGTATGCCGCCGTGGAAGCGCTGCGCAACGGCGATGAGGACATCGCGCGCATGGTGGATGAATACGACATGCGCCGCCGTTTTATCACCGATGCGCTCGACAGCGCGGGGCTGCCCTGCTTTGAGCCGCGCGGCGCGTTTTACGTTTTTCCGTCCATCGCAGCCTCGGGTCTTTCTTCCGAAGCGTTTTGCGAGCGGCTGCTTTATGAAAAGCATATCGCCGTGGTGCCGGGCACGGCGTTCGGCGCGAGCGGCGAGGGTTTTGTGCGCATCTCCTACAGCTATTCCATCAAGCATTTGACACAGGCCGTATCGCGTATCGACGCATTTATGCGTGAACTGCGCGCGCAAAAACCGGCCGCCGCACGCATGTGAGCGGTGTAGGAAGGACAACGGCGCATGGATGAAGTGACGCTGCGCGCCTATGCCAAAATCAACCTGACGCTCGACCTCACCGGCCGCCGCGCCGACGGCTACCACACGCTTGAAAGCGTGATGCAGTCCGTCACGCTCTGCGACGAACTCACGCTGCGGCGCACGCGCGGCGCGCTTGCCGTGCGCTGCGATATGGCGGCGCTGCCGCAGGGAGAAGCAAACATCGCCCACCGCGCGGCGTGCGCTTATTTTGCGGCGGCGGGTCTGCCCGTGCGGGGGGTGGATATCTCCATCCGTAAGCGCATCCCCGCGCAGGCGGGGCTGGGCGGCGGCAGCGCGGACGCGGCGGCCGCCATCGCCGGACTGGCGCGTCTTTTCCCCGTCGGGCTCGGCCACCGCTCGCTGCTGGAAATCGCGGCAGACGTGGGCGCGGATGTGCCCTTTTGCCTGACAGGCGGCACCCAGCTGGCCGCGGGCATCGGCGAGCGGCTTTTCCGCCTGCCCGCCATGCCAGACTGCGCCGTGCTTATCGTCAAGCCGGCGGAAAACATCTCCACGGCGGCGGCCTACGCCGCGTTTGACGCGGCAAACCAGACGTTTCCCGGCCGCACACCCGCCTGCCGCGCGGCGCTGGCGGGCGGCAGCGCCGCAGAGCTTGCGCAGGCGCTCGGCAACGCTTTTGCCGACGCGCTCGCGCCGCCGTTTGTTTCCGCGCTGTGCGCGCGGCTGCGCCGCGCCGGCGCGCTGGGCACCTGCATGAGCGGCAGCGGCTCGGCGGTGTTCGGCCTCTTTTCGCGCTATGCCGCGGCGGCCGCGTTTCCCGCGCAGGCGGGCGAAACCTGCCTGGTTTGCCGCCCCGCCCGCGCGGGCTGGACAGTGGACGACACATAAGCGCCGTCCGCTCCTTTTACAATGGGTTCATATTTCTTTCACAACTGTGCGGTAAGATAATACCTGTAATCACCGATGAGGCCGTGTCGAGCGGATACGGCGCACGGTGCATTGCAAAACTTTTCTTCATCTTTTTCTCCTCTCTCTTTCTGATTTGATCTGATCTGTATCACATAAGGGCTGTTGCAAACTTTCGGTTTGCAACAGCCCTTTTTTTGCCTGCCGGAAAAACGCTTACAGGAAATTGGCGATAAAGAGAAACACCGTGAGCAGAATGATGAAGCTGGCCGTGCCGACGGAAAAGATGTTTTGCAGCTTGGTGTTGACGTATTTGCCCATGATGCGCTTGTTGTTCACCAGCACCACCATAAAGATGATGATGACGGGCGAGAGGATGCCCGCGACCTCCTGCGCGACAATCTGGATGGTGACAAGCGAAATGCCCGGAATGAGGATGGCCGCGGCACCCACCGCGATCATGGCGGTGTAAATGCCGTAAAACACCGGCGCGTCGCCGGGCTTGTTGTCCACGCCGCTCTCAAAGCCAAAGGCTTCGCAGATGGCATAGGAAGTGGAAAGCGGGATGATGGCACAGGCCAGCACCGCCGCGCCCAGCAGTCCCACGCCGAACAGCACGCTGGCGTATTTGCCCGCAAGCGGTGTCAGCGCGCTGGCCGCCTGTCCCGCCGACGTGACGGGAATGCCCGCCTTATACAGCGTGGCCGCCGTGCAGACGATGATGAAAAAGGCGATGGCGTTGCCCCAGACGGAGCTGAAATAAACGTCCACGCGCTCGTATTTCAGTTCCGAAAGTTTCATGCGCTTGTCCACAATGGTCGATTGCAGGTAAAACTGCATGTAGGGCGTGATGGTGGTGCCGATCATGGCGATGAACGTGGTGAGAAACTTTGTATCAAATTTCAGCGTCGGCGTCACCATCGCGTGCATGACGGTGCCCCAGTCCGGCTTGGCCAGAAAGCACGACACAATATAACCGAAAAAGACAAACGTGAGCGCCAGAAACACCTTTTCGACATTTTTATAGGAACCGCGCGTAACCAGCGCCCAGATGAGCACGGCAAAAAACGGCACGGAAATGTAACGCGACACGCCGAACAGTTCCAGGCTGGCCGCGATGCCCGCAAAATCGCCGAGCACCACGCCGAAATTGGCGACAAGCAGTATAATCATGGCGAAAAAGGTGAGCTTGACGCCGAAATTTTCGCGGATAAGGTCGGAAAGCCCTTTGCCGGTTACGATGGCCATGCGCGCGTTCATTTCCTGCACCACCGCCAGACTGACGGTGATGATAAGCAGGCCCCACAGCATGGAATAGCCGTAAGAAGCGCCTACGGACGCATACGTAAAGATGCCGCCCGCGTCGTTCCCCGCGTTGGCGGTGATGAGACCCGGCCCGAGGATGCCGAGCAGAAGAAGAAAAGGCGGCACTTTCCGCTCGCCGGAATGCTCTGCTTTGATCTGTTCGCGCACGGCGGACACCTCTTTTCTGAAGATCACGGCCGCACTTGCGGCCGCTTTTTAATGCCGGTGCAGCATATGGTACAGCACATCGCTCACGATGACGGTGCCGAGCAGCACACGGTCGTCGTTCACCACCGCCACGGCCGGCAGGCTGTATTTGGAGATGACATCTGTGAGATCGGCAAGCCGGTCGTCGTCGCGCACCATCTGAAAATCCTCGTTCATGATATCGCCCAGCTTCGCGGCCGGGTCGGCCACGGCGAGATCACGCAGAGAGACCGTTCCCGAAAGACGGCCGCTCTCGCTGATGACATACAGATAAAAGACCGTGTCCATTTCCGGTTTCTCCGAGCGGAGCAGGCTGAACGCTTCCTCTGCGGTCATATCCTCGCTCACCGTCACGAAATCGGTGGACATCAGACTGCCGACGGTGTTCTCCGGATCTTCCATCAGCTCGCGGACTTCTTCGGAATGCTTCCGGTCCATCTCGGTGAGCAGTTCTTCCACCACATGGTCGTCGAGCACGTCGAAGATGTCCGCCACTTCATCGGACGGCATCTTTTCGAGCACATCGGCCGCCTTGGCGATGGAAAGGCTGTCGATCATGTTGACCTGTGCTTCCGGCTCCATCTCTTCGAGGACGTCGGCCGCCTTTTCCTCATCCAGCGCGGCGAACATCGACGCCTGCGTGTTCTTATCCAGATCTTCGATGATATCCGCCACATCGGACGGATGCAGCGTGGCGATCTTCTTTGCCTGCGCGCCGAGCACGAGGCCGCTGTTGGCGGGATCCACCGTCTGCACGTCATCCCAGAGGATGAGGCGGGACGGGATGTTCTGATGAAGAGGTCTAAGTGCTCTTTTGAGCGGCTTGGCCACGCCGAGGCGGCGCAGCAGGCCCTCGAGCCCCACATCCACGGCGATGAGGAAAACGCCGGCGGAAACGACGGCCAGACGCAGATCGTTCACGCGCACGACTTTCCGGCCGTCGAGATCGACAATCTGCTTGTCCAGGATCGACCCGACGAGGGGCAGAAAATGCTTGGAACCCGAAACGTCTTTATCGCGCAGACTGCTGCAAAAAAACGCATACTGCGCGTGGTCTTTGACGATATCGATAGAGGAAGCATCCAGCGTGACGCCGCCGCGCAGCTTGACGGCGACCACTTTCGGCCGCTCGAACTCGGTATCGACGACGAGATCGGCAATGCGGCCGACGACGCGGCTCTCCCTCGCCATATAGACCGGGCGGCCGAGGATCCGGCTGAGATAAAACTGCGTAGCCAGATACATTTTCCTCACCCCTTTTCCTATCCCGCACGAAAGAAACTCAAAAACGCGCACAAAAGCCCGCGCAGGAATCGTTTCGTGAAAAACCTGCGGGGAAAAAGGCAGACGGAATTTACCCCCTGCCGGAAAATGCGAGAAAACACGCGAAATCCTTTATGCGGACTTCATTGGAAGACTTTATTCGCAAAAAGCGGCAAATACCGCCGTTTGCGTATCCATCATACGGTTTTAAGGCCGGTTTGTCAAGCAAGGACAGGTAAATTTTTCACGCTTATTCCGCCTGCCGGAAGCGGCGCGCGAACGACGTCCGCCGTATAATGCGGCCGCCCCGCGAATAGAATGCACTGACGCTTACCATGCATTCAGGGAGGCTAACGGCAGATGATCACAAGCACAAAAACGGAGGCGGCGCTCCGCGCGCGGGGCCTGAGCGAAAAAGAAGCCAAAAAACGACTTGCCAAATACGGCCCGAACGCTTTTGCCCACGGAAAAAAGATCAAGCCGATCGCCCTCTTTCTGGCCCAATTTCAGGATATCCTCATCATCATCCTGCTCGTTTCCACCGCGCTCTCGATCTTTATGGGCGAGATGACCGAAGCGGTCGCCATCCTGCTTATCGTCATCCTCAACGCCGTAATGGGCTTCGTGCAGGAATATCGCACGGAAAAAACGCTGGACGCGCTGAAAAACATGGCCGCGCCGACGGCCCGCGTGGTGCGCGACGGCGAGAGCCGCCAGGTGCCCGCCTCGGCTGTCGTGCCCGGCGATGTGCTGGAATTGGAAGCGGGCGACCGCGTCCCGGCGGACGCCGGGCTGATCGAGGGCTCCGATATCCAGGTGGACGAATCGCTCCTCACGGGCGAATCTCTGCCCGTCGAAAAACGCCCGGGCAAAGCCGACACGGTCTTTATGGGCACGATGCTGACGAAAGGCCGGGCTTTCGCCGCCGTGAAGGCGACCGGAATGCAGACGGAAATGGGCCGCATCGCCGGGATGATCTCCGATATCCGCGACGAGCAGACGCCGCTCCAGAAACGGCTCGCCGAACTTGGCAAGTTCATCGCCGTCGGATGCCTCGTCATCTGCGCGCTGGTGACGCTCACCGGCATCCTGCGCGGCGAACCGGTGATGGATATGATCATCACCGGCATCTCGCTCGCCGTTGCGGCCGTGCCGGAAGGCCTGCCGGCCATCGTCACCATCGCGCTGGCACTCGGCGTGAGCCGGATGCTCAAGCGCAACGCGCTCATCCGCCACCTCACGGCTGTGGAGACCCTCGGCTGCGCCACCGTGATCTGCTCCGACAAGACCGGCACGCTCACCGAGAACCGCATGACCGTGCGCCGCCTTTTCACCCTTTCGCACGACCTCACGGTCACCGGCAACGGCATGAGCCTGTCGGGCGATTTTCTCGAAGGCGAGAAGCGCGCGGCGCCGGCCCGCCTGCCGGATATGGCCCGCATGCTCAAGATCGCCGTTTTTTGCAACAACGCGGAGCTCCGGACCGGGAACGGGTTCCTTCACAGGGGAAAAACGGCGATCACCGGCGACCCGACCGAAACCGCTCTGCTCGTCGCGGCAAAAAAGGCGGGCATCACGAAAGAAGCGCTTGAAAGCCGGCTTTCCCTGCTTTTGGAGTTGCCGTTCGATTCCGACCGCAAGTGTATGTCCGTCGTGGTGCGGGAAAACGGGCGGAAACGCCTGCTCATCAAAGGCGCGCCGGATGTCATCCTGCAAAAATGCCGATTCGCCTGCGCGGAAAAAGGCGTCGAGCCCATGAGCACCGCGTTCCGCGCCCGTATCCGCTCCGCCTGCGATGAAATGGCGGACGGCGCGCTGCGGGTGCTGGCCATGGCCTGGCGCGACCTGCCGGAAGACGCGGGCGGCACGCCGGAAGAGCTGGAAACGGGCCTTACTTTCGCCGGAATGGCGGGCATGATCGACCCGCCGCGGAAAGAAGCTTTCTCCGCCGTACGCACCTGCATCCGCGCGGGCATCCGCCCGGTGATGATCACAGGCGACCACAAAAAGACGGCGTCCGCCATCGCGAGAGAACTCGGTATCCTGCGCCGCGGCGGCGGCGTGCTCACCGGACCGGAGCTCGACGAGATGAGCGACGCGGAGCTTTCAAAGGAAATCGGGCGCACCTCCGTTTTCGCGCGCGTATCGCCCGGACACAAACTGCGTATCGTGCGCTGTTTCAAGCGGGCCGGAAACATCGTGGCCATGACGGGCGACGGCGTGAACGACGCGCCCGCCGTCAAAGAAGCCGACATCGGCGTCAGCATGGGCAAAACGGGCACCGATGTTACCAAAGAGGCCTCGTCCATCATCCTGCTCGACGACAACTTTGCCTCCATCGTCGGCGCGGTGGAAGAAGGCCGCGTCATTTACAGCAATATCCGCAAATTCATCCGCTATCTGCTCTCGTGCAACATCGGCGAGATCCTCACGATGTTCGTCGGCATGCTGATGGGCCTGCCGGTCGTGCTCCAGCCGATCCAGATCCTCTGGGTGAACCTCGTGACGGACGGGCTGCCCGCCATCGCGCTCGGCCTTGAGCCGCCGGAGGACGATGTGATGGACCGCAAGCCCCGCGGCGTGAGCGAGAGCGTGTTCTCAGGCGGGCTTTTGGGCATGATGCTCTTCCGCGGATGTCTCATCGGCATCTCGACGCTCGGCGCGTTCATCAGCGTGTTCCGCCTCACGGGCGACCTCACCTCGGCGCGCACGGCGGCTTTTCTCACGCTGGTGGCCGTTCAGCTCATCCATGTGTTCGAGTGCAAATCCGAGCGCCTCACGCTGCCGCATATCCCGGTCTTCAACAACGGCTGGCTGATCGGCGCGGTCTTTGTATCCGCCGCGCTGATGCTCGTCGCCATCTGCATCCCGTCGCTCCGCCCGGTCTTCGGCACCATTCCGCTGGGCGGCCGTTCCCTTCTCTGGGTGGCCGGCTATACCTTGCTCGGGCCGGTGCTCTCAAGTTTTCTTTTCGGCGGAAAAAACAGGCGGTATCCCCGCGCGCAGACCGACTGAGACCGCCTTTCTTGACTTTTGCCCTTTCCTCTTTTATAATGAAAACCGATGAAACGGGCTTTGGCACCGCAAAAGAAAAACTTCTGCGGTGCTTTTTGCTGTCGGGAGAAAGAGGAAAAAGTGGCTTTACTGGAAGTAACGGACCTTTCCCATACGTTTGGGGACAAGGTGATCTTTAAAAATACGGGGTTCTCGCTGTTCCGCGGCGACAAGATGGGCCTCACCGGCTACAACGGCGCCGGAAAAAGCACGCTGCTCACCATGCTGGCGGGTATCCGCCTGCCGGATGCCGGCCGCATCCGCTGGGACCCAAAAGCGCATGTCGGCTATCTCGACCAGCAGGCGGAGATCAAAGGCGCGGACTCGGTGGGCGCCTATCTTAAAACGGCTTTCAAACCGCTTTACGACGCGGCTGGCAAGATCGATGAGCTGAATATCGAGATCTCCTCCTGCAAGGACAAAGAGCGCCTGAACGAGCTGCTGAACGAGCTCGCCGACGAGCAGGACGTTCTGAACACCGGCGACTATTACGCCATCGACAGCGAGGTGGAAAAAGTGGCGGCGGGCCTCGGCATCCTCGCCTTCGGGCTCGATACGCCCATCGGGCGCCTGAGCGGCGGCCAGCGCGCCAAGACGATGCTGGCCAAGCTCCTGCTCCAGAAACCGGACGTACTGCTCCTCGACGAGCCGACGAACTTCCTCGACCAGTCGCACATCGAATGGCTGGCCAAATATCTCGGCACGTTCAAGGGCTCCTTCGTCGTGGTCTCGCACGATTTCACGTTCCTCAACCGCGTGGTGAACTGCATCTGCGATATCCAGAACTATACCGTCACGCGCTACAACGGGACTTACGAGAGTTTTGTGCGCCAGAAAGAACAGCGCGCCGAAGAATACGCCCGCAGCTACCACCGCCAGCAGAAAGAGATCGCCAAGCTCGAAGATTATGTAGACCGCAATCTCGCCCGCGCTTCCACCACGGCGATGGCTCAGAGCCGCCGCAAAAAGCTCCAGAAGATGGACCGTCTCGAAAAGCCGCAGGCCGACCCGGAGCCGACTTTTCTTTTCCAGTACCGGACGGTCTCGCCCAAAGTGCTGGTGAAGATGCGCCGTCTTGAAGTGGGCTATCACGAAGCCCTGCTGCCCAAGATCGACTTTCAGATACGGGCAGGCGAGAAAGTCTGCGTTTCGGGCTTTAACGGCATCGGTAAAACGACGTTCTTAAAGACCGTCTGCGGCATCCTGCCCAAGCTGGGCGGCGTGCTCCGAATGGACGAGGATACCGTCATCGGCTATTATGAACAGGAACACCGGTGGGAACAGCCGGAGCTCTCGGCGCTCGCCGAGGTGAAAGACGCTTTTCCCCGCCTTCGCGACCGCGAGATTCGCGCCAAGCTCGCGCAGTGCGGCCTGCGCGCCGAGCACGTGCTCCAGCCGCTTTCAAGTTTAAGCGGCGGCGAGCAGGCCAAGGTAAAGCTCTGCAAGCTGGTCCTGCGCCCGTGCAACCTGCTCATCCTCGACGAGCCGACCAATCACCTCGACGTAAAAGCCATCGCACAGCTCGAAAAAGCCATCGCGGCGTTCGAAGGCGCGGTGCTCTTCGTCTCCCACAGCCCGGATTTCTGCAAAGACATCGTGCAGAAACGGCTGGACATGGAAGCGCTGTTCGATTGAAACATGACCGCTACGGGCGGGCCTTGAAAAAGGCCCGCTCCTTTTTATTTTCCGCCCGGCATCAGAACGGCCGCCCCGCCCGCAGGCGAAAAACCGAGACGCGCATAAAAGCCGCTGAGCGGCGCAAGGCAGTCGAGGACCGGCTGTTTGCCGCAGGCGATCAGATCGGCCGACGCGGCAGACACCAGCGCGGAAGCAAGGCCCCGGCCCCGGCAGGACGGCACCGTGAAGACGCCGCTGATAAGGCCCGCCCATTCGCTCTCCGCGCTGATGAGGCAGGCCGAGGCGGGCGCACCGTCTGCCCGGAGCAGGTAGGCGCGCGCGCAGCCGTGGCGGATACGGTGGCTCACATCGGCGTACCAAGCGTCGAACGCACCGCTTTTCGGTCCGGAAAGCGGGTAGACCGCCCGCAGAGGCGGATCGCGGTCGATGGAAAAACGTTTGAACGGCGTTTCCGCCTGCTTCCGCAAGGTGGGGGCTTCCGGCACCGCCATCCGGCAAAAGGTCTCGCACCGGGCGCCTGGAATAAGCGCCGCAAGTTTTTCCACCGCGTCCGCCGGACCGCAAAGGCAGGAAAAATGCGGCTCCATGCGGAGAAAAACAGCCAGCTCTTCAAAATCGGCGCCGTTATCGAGCAGGAAAAAATCGTCGTCGAGCCGCGCGAGCACGGCCTGACGGCGATTTTGTTCATAGATCTGAAAAAACGAAAGACCTGTGCCATAGGCGGAGATCAGCGCGGAAATGCGCACCGATTCCACCTTTTTGTGGGCAAAAAGCGAATCAAACTCGCGTGCGTCGTGGATCTGTGCCAGCATCCGGATCCCCTTCTCTCCGCTTCCGTTCAGAGCGCTTTGACAAGTTCCTTGAAGCGTTCGCCTCGGGTCTCAAAATCCTTGAACATGTCGAAGCTCGCGCACGCGGGCGAAAGCAGTACGACGTCGCCGTTCGCCGCGCGCGCGCGGGCTTTTTTGACGGCTTCCTCAAGGCTCGAAACGCGCACGATAG
>CAUULH010000014.1:0-12343 GCA_963545875.1 uncultured Ethanoligenens sp. | reverse complement strand
CGAGCAGATCACCGGCAAAAAAGTGGAATATGTGTCTTACCCTTACGGCGATTATGATGCGGATACGCTCCGCGCCGTGCAGGCCATCGGATACAAGATGGCGTTCCGCGAAGACGGCGGCACCGCGACGGTGAACGACCCGATCTTGGAAGTGCGCCGCACGTATGTCAGCGCGGCGGACGACCTCGCGGCGTTTGAAAAACTGGCGGAAGCGCCCGTGTCCTCTTCTTCCTCTTCTTGAAGCGAAAGACCGCAAAAAAAGCCGCCTGCCTGACGCAGACGGCTTTTTAAAGCGGAGAAACGCTTAATCGACGTTTTTCCCGTTTACGATCGCTTCGGTATCGTGCGCGATCATATATTCTTCATTCGTGGGGATGACGAAAACGCGCACCTTACTGCCCGGCACGGAGATATCGCCCTCTTTGCCGCGGATGGTGGCGTCGTTCTTGGCGTGGTCGATCTGGATGCCGAGATATTCCATGTTGTCGCACACGGCGCCGCGCAGCAGGCAGGAATTCTCGCCGATGCCGCCGGTAAAGACCAGCGCGTCGAGGCCGCCCATCGCGGCGGTGTAAGCGCCGACGTATTTTTTGATCTGATAGCGCTGGGCGTCCTGCGCGATCTTTGAGCGCTCGATGCCTTTCGCGGTCGCTTCCTCGAGGTCGCGGTCGTCGCTCGAGATGCCGGAAAGGCCGATGAAACCGGATTCCTTGTTCAGCATCTTTTCCATCTCGCGCGGGCTGATGTTTTCCTTGTCCATGATGAACGTCACGACGGAAGGATCGAGGTCGCCGCTCCGGGTGCCCATGATGATGCCGCCGAGCGGCGTGAAGCCCATGCTGGTATCAACGCACTTGCCGCCGTCCACCGCGGTGATGGAGGAGCCGTTGCCCAAGTGGCAGGTGACGATCTTGGTGTCTTCCGGCTTTTTGCCCAAAAGCTCCGCGCAGCGCAGGCTCACATAGCGGTGTGAGGTGCCGTGCGCGCCGTAGC
Organism: uncultured Ethanoligenens sp.; assembly: GCA_963545875.1. Classification (GTDB taxonomy): domain Bacteria; phylum Bacillota; class Clostridia; order Oscillospirales; family Ethanoligenentaceae; genus Ethanoligenens. The sequence continues at coordinate 11,350 of CAUULH010000014.1, read as the reverse complement.
GGCGGACGCGGTACTGCTCATAATATTTATACGGTACGCCGAACATATAGGCGCGCGGCGGCATGGTCTGGTGGAACGCCGTATCGAACACGAGAACGTTCGGTACGTCTTTGCCCAGGATCTCGCGGCAGGCTTCGATACCGGTGAGCGCGGGGGGATTGTGCAGGGGCGCGAAGTTGATGACGGTCTTGAATTCTTTGAGCACCTCATCCGTTACCAGAACGGACTGGGTGAATTTGTCGCCGCCGTGGACGACGCGATGGCCGACTGCGGAGATCTCTTTTACGCTCTTGATGACGGCGCCGTCGCCCTCGGTCAGCGTCTTGATGACGAGTTTGAACGCGGTGCGGTGATCCGGCAGCGCGGTCTCGCGCTCGAACTTGCGGCCGTCGCCCGTTTTGTGCTTAAAGCGCCCGTCGATGCCGATGCGCTCGCAGTTGCCTTTGGCAAGGACGTTTTTGGAATCCATGTCGATGAGCTGATACTTTAACGAAGAGCTCCCCGCGTTGATGACCAGTATTTTCATGCAATAATCCCCCTGTTTGAATGTTGGCACGTTGCAAAGACGAAACAATATGTACTATTATAGAAGCATACCGGGCGACTTGCAAGGGATGACGCGCGATTCGCGGCCGGAGAGCGGGTTTTTGGGCAAAAAGAAGCGCTTTCCGCGCTTTTTCGGCAAAAGGAGGCAAAAGCGTGAAAACAGCGGGCTTCGTCGCGGAATTCGATCCGTTCCATGCCGGGCACGCGTATCTGCTCCGAAAGGCGAAAGAAGCCGGAGCGGAAGCCGCCGCCGTCGTGATGAGCGGGTGCTTTACCCAGCGGGGCGCGCCGGCGGCGATGCCGCCCGCCGCGCGCTGTGCCGCGGCGCTGGCGTGCGGGGCCGATCTCGTCGTCGAGCTGCCGCTCCCGTGGGCTATGGCGCCCGCCGATACGTTCGCGCGCGGCGCGGTCTTTCTGCTTTCCGCTCTCGGCTGTGTGGATACGCTGGCCTTTGGAAGCGAATCGGGCGATGCGGAGAAGCTGGCCGAATGCGCCCGCCTGCTTAAAAAAGCGGACGGCAGTCCGGAGATGGCACGGGCGCTGGCGGCGGGCAAGTCGTTCCCGCGCGCGCGCGCCGAAGCCCTGCGTGCGCTTTTCCCCAAGGCCGACCTCGCCCCGCTCTTTTCGCCGAACGATACACTTGCGCTCGCCTATCTGCGCGCGATGAGAGAGCAGGGAGCGCCGTTTTCTCCTCTTGCCGTCCGCCGTGTTTTTGCCGCGCACGGCGGCGAAGAAGAACGAAACGGTTTTGCGAGCGCCTCGCATCTCCGCCGCCTGCTCGCGGCGGGCAGAACGGAGGAAGCGCTCGCGTTCATGCCGGCCGAAGCGGCGGCCGTGTGCCGCCGGGCGCTGGATTCAGGCGCGGCGCCTTTTCAACTGAAAAAGGCTGAGCCGGCCGTGCTTTCGTATTTAAGACGCCTCACCGCGGCGGACTTTGCCCAGGTGCCGGACGTTTCCGAAGGATTGGAGAACCGGCTTGCCGCCGCCGCGGGGCGTGCGGAGCGCTTGGAAGAGCTCACTTTTGCCGTCAAATCCAAGCGGGTCACGCTCGCGCGCGTGCGCCGCATCCTTTGGAGCGCGTTTCTCGGCATCGAAAAACGCGACGCGGCCGGGTTCCCGCCGTATCTGCGCGTGCTGGGCTTTACTGAAAAAGGGAAAGAACTGCTCCGGTGCGCCAAAAAAACGGGCAGACTGCCCGTTCTCACCCGATACGCCGACGCGGCCGGCCTGCCCGACGCCGTGCGTCGGCTCTATGATCTGGAATGCCGCGCGTATGACCAGTACGGCTTTTTTCTGCCCAAGAGCCGGCCCGCTGGCCTTTTGGCGCGCACCGGCGTGATCGTGCCGCGCGGTTAAAAAGCGTGCAGGCCGGCCGGCGCGTGGCCGAATTCCGTGAGGTCTTTCCAATACCGCTTGGGCATATGGCTCATCCGGCAGCGCGGATTGTGCCGGCCTTTGATCTCGATGGTCTTATAATAATCCGCCCACAGGCGGCGAAACGCTTTTTCTTCCTCATCCGGCTCCGGGAGCGTCAGCTCTTCCACCGGGACGATGCGCGTTTTGCGCGGCCGGTGGAGGAGCGCCATGCCGTGCGTCTTGTCGAGGATGAGGAAGCGTTCTTCCGGAAACCGTTCGGCAAAATGCGCGGCGAGGAGCGGGAGCACGAGGTTTTTGGGGTCGATCTCAGCGGCCAGCGCGCCGTGATAGGAAGAAAAGCGCAGAAAGCCCTTGTACTGGTGCGCCTCGTTGTCGAGTGCGCGGACGGCTTTTTTGAGCGGGTCCACCGCTGGGTCGGTCAGGCGGTCGTGCACGGCGGGGCCGAGACGGTAACCGAGCCGCAGAAAATCGAGCGTGCGCCGCTCTTTCTGCGGCAGGCAGGTGAGGAACGCTTTTTGGAGAAAAAGCGGCGTTTCCGCGCCCATCTTGGGCAGGGAAGCCCAGACCCGCGCGGCCTTTTCCGGCTCGGCGGGGATCTCTTTGCAGGGGAAAAAGCTCGTCTGCGGCAGAGCGGACGTGAGGATGTCCGCCGGGAGCTCTTTGGCCGCGTAGCTCTCAAACACACAGCAGAGAAAGCCGTCGAACGTGCCGTCGTAGCGGTAGATCAGCGTGTCAGGCATTTTTGCAGCTCCTCGGCGGAAAAAGCGGGAAACGCCTGCGGCGCGCGGTCGAAAAAGGAAAGCTGGGTGGAAGGCAGAACGCCCGGGCTTTCCGCCAAAAGCTGGCTGAAAGCGCTCTTGGAGAGCAGGGCACGCACGGTGTCCTCCGGGGCAAAGGAGAGCCCGGCGCGCTTTTTGCCTTTGCAGAGAAGAAAATACTGCGCGCGCTTGAGCACGACGCCGAGCTTGGCAAGCCCGTCGAAATCGAGCGCGCCCGCCCGTCTGGCCCGCATGATGCGCTTGGCGCTCCAGACGCCGATGCCCGGCACGCGCAGGAGCGTCCCGTAGTCGGCCCGGTTGACTTCGACGGGGAAAAATCCCGGGTGCCGGAGCGCCCAGGTGCATTTCGGGTCGAGATACGGGTCGAGGAACGGATGCTTTTCGTCGAGCAGTTCGCCGGCCGAAAAGCCGTAGAAGCGCAGGAGCCAGTCCGCCTGATAGAGCCGGTGCTCGCGCAGGAGCGGCGGCTTGAAATCGAGCCGCGCGGGCAGGAGCGAATCCTCGTTCACCGGGATATACGCGGAGAAAAAGACCCGCTTGAGCCGGTATCGGGTATACAGTGCTTCCGAGAGACGGAGGATCTGAAAATCGCTCTCCGGCGTCGCGCCGATGATCATCTGCGTGCTCTGCCCGGCGGGCGCAAAGCGCGGCGCGTTCCGATAGCGCGCGAGCTCATGCCGGCTCTCTGCGATCTGTCCGCTTAAAAAGCCCATCGGCTTCAAGATGGCGTGTTTCGATTTATCCGGCGCGAGCAGGGCGAGACTTTCGTGCGAAGGCATCTCGATGTTCACGCTCACGCGGTCGGCCAGCGTGCCGAGCCGGGCGAGGAGCGCGTCGTCCGCGCCGGGAATGGCTTTGGCGTGGATATAGCCGGAAAAATGGCAGTCTTCCCGCAGAATTCTGAGTGTTTCAATCATGCGCTCGCAGGTGTAGTCCGGGTTTTTCAGGATGCCGGAGCTCAGAAAAAGCCCCTCGATGTAGTTGCGGCGGTAGAACTGCATGGTGAGATCCGCCAGCTCTTTCGGAGAGAAAGAGGCGCGCGGCGTTTCGTTGGAGCGGCGGTTGGCGCAGTATCTGCAATCGTAGATGCAGCTGTTTGTCATCAGCACTTTGAGCAGGGAGACGCACCGGCCGTCTCCGGCAAAACTGTGGCAGATGCCGCAGGCCGCGGCGCTCCCGGTCTGCCCCGCGCCCGCCTTTCGGTCCACGCCGCTCGAGGTGCAGGCCGCGTCGAATTTGGCGGCCGCGGCCAGGATCTTCAGCTTTTCAAATACGTCGGCCATCGTGCGTTCCTTTCCGGCGGAAGCGCCGTTTCTTCACCTAAAAATGAGATATCTCATTATACAATAGCCGTTCGCGGAATGCAAGCGGCTGTTTTTTTGTTTGCGGGCGTCAAAACGGCATAAAGCGGACAATGGAGAATATACATGATACTGCAAAAACATAAAGGGACTGGCACGGATGTCCCGGCGGGCGGCCGTGCGCGAAGTTCCCGCCAAACCGCGCACGGCGCGCCGCTTTCCGCTGCGCCTTTGCGTCTAAAGGAGAGATGACCATGGATTTGCCTATCACGCGGGATACGGTTTCGGTCAGCGTGCCCGTTCTGGATACCGCCGCCGACCATCCGGTGGACTGCGACATCATCCTGCCGGATTACTGCCCAGACGTTTCGCGCGTGCTCAAGACGGAAGGCTGCGCGGAGGTGGATGTCAAACAGATCGAGGGTCCGCGGCTTTCAGTGAGCGGCACACTCTACATCCGCGTGCTCTACATCACGGAAGATTCCTGTGCCGTGCGCTGCCTGACGCATGAAACGCCGTTTACCCATGCGTTCGACTTGAAAGAAGAATGCGAGCACGTGCGGGCCCGTGTGCGCGTTCGGGTGGCCTATGTCAACTGCCGGCTCATCGGGCCGAGACGGGTGCAGGTGCGCGGTTCTATCGAGCTGCGGGCAAGGGCCTTTTGCGAAAAAGAAGAAGAGTTCCTCAGCGCCGCGGAGGATAAGCGGCTCGAGACGCGCGTGGACCCGGTGAAATGCAGCACGAGCGTCGGCTCGCAGGAGAAGCCGTTCGAAGTGCACGAACAGCTTGAGATCGGCTACGGCAAGCCCGCCGCCGCTTCCGTCGTCAAGTCGGATGCCACGGCCGTGGTGCAGGATTACAAGCTCATCAGCAATAAAGTCATCATCAAAGGTGAGCTCCATCTCAAAACGCTCTACTGCGCCGAGACCGAAGAAGGCGAGGGCGGCGTGGAGGTCATGGAGCACACGGTGCCGCTCAGCCAGATCGTCGATCTGCCGGGTGTGAACGAGGACTGCGGCTGCACGGTGCGGCTCGTGCCCGGCGCGGTGAAGGTGAGCGCTCAGCCGAACGGCGAAGGGGAGAACCGGATGCTGGACGTCAGCCTGATGGTCACGGCGCAGGTGAATGCGTACCGCACGCGCGAGATCACCGTGATGACGGATGCTTTCAGCCCGCAGTATAATGTCACGCTCGAGAACCAGCCGCTCGCGCTTCTTTTCGTCACCGATAAAGTCCGCGCGTCGGAGATGGTGCGCCAGACGGTCGAGTTCGAGAACACGGAGCTCAAAGCGGTGACGGACTGCGGCGTTTCCGCTCATGTAACGGAGAGCCGTATCGAAGGCAATATACTTGCGGTGAGCGGGGAGTTCGCCGTCTCGGTCTTTGCCGTCGATCTGCAGGGCGGCCCGCTGTGCCTTGATAAAAGCGTGCCGTTCTCGTTAAAAGAGGAGATCAAGCATCCGGCGGAAGCCATGCGGGCGGACCCGGATGTGCGTGTGCTCTCGTGCAGTTTCACGCTGGCCGATGCCGGGCGGCTCGACTTGCGTGTGGAGTGTGCCGTGGAGGCCACGGTCTATGCCGAGCTGCGGAAAAACAGCGTCACGGGCCTTGCTCTCGACGATTCCGAGCCCAAAGAGGTACCGCCGCAGAAGAGCCTGACACTTTATTTTGCCGACAAAGACGAGAGTGTGTGGACGATCGCCAAACGATACAACACATCGCCCGAAGCGATACGGCGGGAGAACGATCTCGAAGGAGACGTACTGGAAAGCCGCACCATGCTGCTGATCCCGCGGCAGCGGCGGCATAAGCTCTGAAACGCCGGAGAACAGGCCGCGTTTCGCAGAAAAAAGGAGGCAGAGCATGGAGAGCCGCAGCATCTATCAGGATATCGCCCAGAGAACGGACGGCGATATCTACATCGGCGTGGTGGGGCCCGTGCGCACGGGCAAGTCCACGTTCATCAAGCGCTTTATGGAAACGCTGGTGATCCCGAATATCGAGGGCTTCAAGCATGACCGCGCGGTCGACGAGCTGCCGCAGAGCGCCGCGGGCCGCACCATCATGACCACCGAGCCCAAATTCATCCCGAATGAGGCCGTGGAGGTCACGCTGGCGGACAACGCCAAGTTCCGTGTGCGCATGATCGACTGCGTCGGCTATATCGTGCCCAGCGCGCTCGGCTATATCGAGGACGACAATCCCCGCATGGTGATGACGCCGTGGTTCGACAAGGAGATCCCGTTCAATATGGCGGCGGAGATCGGCACGCGCAAGGTCATCACGGAGCATTCCACCATCGGCCTGGTGATCACGACGGACGGCTCCATCGGCGAGATCCCGCGCGAGGAATACGCCGAAGCCGAAGAGCGCGTGGTGAACGAATTGAGAGAGATCGAGAAGCCGTTCGTCGTACTGCTCAACAGCGTGCATCCGAACGCCGAAGTCACGCAGGCCATGGCGCGCAGCCTCGAAACGAAATACAACGTGCCGGTGCTGCCGGTGAACTGCATGGAGCTCGGCGAAGCGGAGATCAAGAGCATCATCGAAACGGTGCTGTTCGAGTTTCCGGTCAAAGAGATCGGCGTCGACCTGCCGGATTGGATCGCCGCGCTCGAGCCGGACCACTGGCTGCATACGTCGCTCTATGCCACCATCCACGACGCGGCGCAGGATATTGCCCGTATCCGCGAGGTACGCAATACGGTGGAAGGCATCAAGACCAACGAGAACGTCACGGACGCGCGGCTGACGGAGGCCGATCTCGGCCGCGGCACCGCGGGCATCAAAGTTTCCGTCAAGCCCGGCCTTTTCTATAAGGTGCTGGGCGAGGCTACCGGCTTCGAGGTCACGGGGGAAGGCGACCTCATCGAGCTGATGCAGAGCCTTTCGGAGGCAAAAAAAGCCTACGATAAAGTCAAGAGCGCGCTTGAGGAAGTGAAGGCCACCGGCTACGGCATCGTGATGCCCACGATGGACGAGATGACGCTGGAGGACCCGGAGATCGTGCGGCAGGGCGGGCGGTACGGCGTCCGGCTCAAAGCCAGCTCGGAGTCCATCCATATGCTCAAATGCCGCGTCGTATCGGAGATCAACCCGATCGTCGGCTCGGAGAAGCAGTCGGAAGAGCTGGTGACCTACCTGCTCAAAGAGTTCGAGGACGATCCGGAGAAGATCTGGGATTCCAACATCTTCGGCAAATCGCTTCAGGAGCTGGTGACGGAGAACCTGCACAGCAAGCTCTACCACATCCCGACGGACGCGCGCCTGAAATTGCAGGAAACGCTCGAGCGCATCGTCAACGAAGGCTGCGGCGGGCTCATCTGCATCATTTTGTAGACCGCATCGCTTGCTGGACAAAGAAAAAAGACCGCGTTTTGCACGCGGCCTTTTCTTTTTCTGCTTAATTTCCCCGATTGGAATGGAAATGCTTTCGGCCATCTTCTCTGCCGGAGGAAGCAAAGGAGCGGTGCGCCGGACGCTCGCCCGCAGGCGCTTTGCCGGGGGCATGTCCTCTGCCGGGCGCATGGTTCCTGCCCGGCATGCCGGCATGAGCAAAAGAGTGCCCGCCGCGGTTCGCATGAGCGCCCCGGCGCCCCGAGCCCGGTTTGGGCGGCGCGCAGGGCGGCATCACGGCGGGGTACGGATGGCCGTCCGTCACGGGGATCTTTTTGCCGATGAGCTTTTCGATGCTTTTGAGGTAATCGTGTTCTTCCTCATCGCAGAACGAGGCGGCCACGCCGCTCTGCCCGGCGCGGCCGGTGCGGCCGATGCGGTGGATATAGGTCTCCGGTTCGTTGGGCAGATCGTAGTTGATGACATTGGAGAGATCGTTGATATCGATGCCGCGGGCGGCGATATCCGTCGCCACGAGCACGCGGATCTTCCGGCTCTTGAATTCCCGCAGCGCTTCCTGTCTGGCACTCTGGGACTTGTTGCCGTGGATGGCTTTGGCCGCGATGCCCGCGTTTTCCAGATGTTCGACGATCTTGTTGGCCCCATGCTTGGTGCGCGAAAAAACGAGCACGGAGTCCATTTTCTCCGTTTTGAGCAGATGAACGAGCAGGTTGCGCTTGTTTTTTTTGTCCACAAAATAAAGCGACTGCTCCACATGGTCCGCCGTAGCCGTCACGGGCGCCACGGAGACTTTGGCCGGCGTGTGCATCAGCTTGGCCGCGAGGCGCGCGATATCGGGCGGCATCGTGGCGGAAAAGAGCAGCGTCTGCCGCTTTTCCGGCAGCTTGTCCACCACTTTCTCCACATCGTGGATAAAGCCCATGTCGAGCATACGGTCGGCCTCGTCCAGCACGAAATAGCCGACGTGCGAGAGGTCGATATACCGCTGGTTCATCAGGTCGAGCAGGCGGCCCGGCGTCGCAACGAGGATATCCACGCCGTCCCTCAGCCGGTTCACCTGCGGCACCTGCGAGACGCCGCCGAAGATGACCGTATTTTTCAGATGGAGAAAGCGGCCGTAAAGGTCGAAGCTTTCTTTCGTCTGGATGGCGAGCTCGCGCGTGGGGGAAAGGACGAGCGCGCGGATGGGGCGCTTCCGGCCGGCGGGCCGGTCTTCGTGCAGCAAAAGCTGCAAAATGGGCAGGGCAAAGGCCGCCGTTTTACCAGTGCCGGTCTGCGCGGTGCCCAAAAGATCCCGACTGTCGAGAATATACGGAATGGATTGTTCCTGTATGGGCGTGGGGCGTTCGTAGCCGGCGTCGTTCAGCGCCTTGAGAATGTCCGGCTCCAGTTTAAGCTGTGAAAATAGCATGAAGGATCTCCTTTAATCTCCCAGAATGGAGGAAAAATAGAATGAAAATGCAGAAAAAACATCAAAAGAAGCGGGCGCAATGACCAAAGCTGCGCCCGCCGCAATCAGACATTCCCTATTCTATCACGTTTCCGCCGGTAAAGATAGGGCCCTTCCAAAATTTATCGGGTGGCGGCCGGCACTTAAACGCCGCTTTGCGGCAGGCAAAAAAATATGATATACTGAATGTATAGACTTTGTGTACGTTATACGGCGTATTGTAAATCCAGATACAGAGGAGGAAAAGACATGCACACCGGCAAAAGGCAGGCCCCGTTTGCTCTGCGGATCCTGTTCGTGGTCCTCGGTTCGGCGCTGTATTCCGTCGGGCTGGAGATCTTTTTAGTCCCGCATAACCTCATCGACGGCGGCGTCATCGGTATTGCCATCATCACGAGCTACCTTTCGGGCCTTCCGCTCGGGATCTTTACGTTCGTGTTGAACATGCCTTTTTTCTTTCTCGGCTATAAACAGATCGGCCGCAGCTTCACGCTGTTCACGCTGTTCGCGAATGCGTGCGTCTCCATCGGCGTCTCGCTGCTCAAGCCGATCCCCAGCCTGACTTCGCAGCCTCTGCTCGGAGCCGTTTTCGGCGGCGTCATCGCCGGGCTCGGCGTGGGCCTTATCATCCGGAACGGCGGCTCGCTCGACGGCTCGGAGATCGTGGCCATCATCCTCGATAAGAAGATTGGCTTCTCCATCGGCGAGATCGTGATGTTTTTCAACCTGTTCATCCTCACCGGCGCCGGGTTCGTTTTCGGCTGGGACCGCGCTCTTTATTCGCTCATCGCCTATTTCATCGAGTTCAAGGCCATCGATGTGGTGGTCGAGGGCGTGGACGAGTCCCGTGCCGTCATGGTCATCTCCGACCGGTATGAAGAGATCACCTCGGCCATCCGCGACCGGCTCGGGCGCAGCGGCACGCTTTTGAACGCGCGCGGCAGCTATCTTGGCAACGATTCTACCGTGCTCTATGTGGTGGTCTCCCGCCTTGAGATCGCCAAGCTCAAAAACATCGTGCTGGATTTCGACCCCAACGCGCTGATAACCGTCGGCAGCGTGGAAGTGGGCGGCCAAAAATATCAGAAACATTCGATTCACTGACCCTTTCGGCGGGACACCGGAAAAGGTCTTTTTGGCCAATAACCAGAAGACGGAATAAAATGGAAGAAATATCGGATTGAAATTGCTTTCGGAGAACGGTAGAATAGAATGGAAGGAGATGTCTTGATGTTAAAATTATTTCGCGCACCCCACAATTATATTCAGGGAAAAGACGCCCTGCTCAGTATTTATGACAATGTAAAAGATTTTGGCAAATCCTTTCTCGTCATCTGCAGCCACAGCGCTTATAAACAGGCGCGCCCGCTCATCGAAAAAAGTTTTGAGGGCAAAGACGGCAAGCTCCGTTTTGAAGTTTTCGGCGGCGTGAGCTCCAAAGGCGAGATCGAGAAGATGCGCAAGATCGTCCGGGAGGACAAGATTGACGTCGTCTGCGGCGCGGGCGGCGGCAGCGCTATCGATACGGCCAAAGCCACGGCGTATTACGAGCATAAGCCGGTCGTCGTCATCCCGACGGTGGCGGCCACCGATGCGCCCTGCACGGGCCTTTCCGTCATCTATAATGACGACGGCACGTTCGACAAATATATCTTTTATCCGAAGAACCCGGATGTCGTCATGGTCGACACCGGCATCATCGCCAAAGCGCCGGTGCGTTTCCTTGTCGCGGGCATGGGCGATGCGCTGGGAACGTTTTTTGAAGCCCGCGCCTGCGTGCGCAGCAACGCGCTGAGCCTTGAGAACGGCGGCGTTACAAAGTCCGCCATGGCTCTGTGCGAGCTGTGCTATAAGACGCTGATCCGCGACGGTCTGTACGCCAAGCAGGCCGTGGAGCGCGGCCTGCTCACTCCGGCGGTGGACAGCATCGTCGAGGCGAACACGTTCCTTTCCGGTGTCGGCGCGGACAACGGCGGCCTTGCCGTTTCTCATTCCGTTTATAACGGTTTCACGGCACTCGAAGAGTGCGAGGGCACACAGCACGGCTGCATCGTCGCTTTCGGCACATTGGCTCAGCTTCTTCTGGAAGATGCGCCGAACGAGGAGATCGATCAGGTCGCCAAGTTCTGCATCTCTGTCGGCCTGCCGGTTACACTGGCGGAGATCGGCGTGAAAGATACCGCGCGCGTCCACATCGCCGCGGAAAAAGCCTGCGCGCCGGGCGAATCCATCCACAACCTGCTCGGCGACGTCACGCCGGATGCGCTCTACGACGCGCTGATGGCTGCCGATGCGCTGGGTAAAACGTACCTCGGCAAATAAACATCTTGCACCAAGTTTCTACTGCCCGCCGCTTGTCGGCGGGCTTTTTTTATTTTTGCACGGGGAGATAGGCATTTGAATCCGTCCTATCAATCGGAACAGCACGTTTTTTCATTCGGTCCGCAAAGCCTCGACCGGGTCTTTTTTGGCCGCCCATTTGGCGGGGATGAAGCCGCCGAGAAGCGTGAGCACGATGCTGATGGTGACCAGAGCGGCCG
>CAUULH010000013.1:0-12576 GCA_963545875.1 uncultured Ethanoligenens sp. | reverse complement strand
TGACATATGCCGGAATCAATGCTATTCTGAATCAGGTTTATGGCATATGTCGATATCAAAGAAGGCGGTGATGAAAGATGCCGCGGCCGCAAAAGTGCAGGCGCATCTGCGGCATGCCCAAATGCAGGCGGTTCGGCCCTTTAGAAGAAGGCCCAGACGGTCTGCGGACAGTTGACATGACGGTAGATGAATTTGAATCCATCCGCCTGATCGATCTGGAAGGATTGACTCAGGAGGAATGCGCAGAGCAGATGGCGGTCGCCCGAACGACTGTTCAAACGATCTATGCGAGTGCCCGGAAGAAGCTGGCCGAATGCCTGGTGAACGGAACGCGGCTTATGATCCGGGGAGGCCATTTTACGCTGTGCGGAGGCGGCGGCCGATGCTGCTGCCGCCGCAAAAGGTGCCTTGCCGCAAAAGAGCGGGATCAGGCCGCTCCGTCTGCCGGATCGGCGGACGGAACGGAAGATCTCCCGGCGGAAAGAAAGGAAACGAACCATGAAGATCGCCATACCTTATGAAAACGGTCAAATCTTCCAGCATTTCGGAAGTGCGGAGCATTTCAAAGTATACGAGATCGAAAACGGTAAGATCACGGAGACTGCCACTGTGGGGACAAACGGGAACGGCCACGGCGCGCTTGCCGCTTATCTCCAGAAGATGGGCGTCGATACGCTGATCTGCGGGGGCATCGGCGGCGGCGCAAAAAGCATGCTGGCCGAAGCCGGCATCCAGCTTTACGGCGGCGTGACCGGAGATGCGGACAAAGCGGCCGCGGATCTGCTGAGTGAAAAACTCTCCTTTGACCCGGAAGTATCTTGTACGCATCATGAGGGACAGCATGACGGCGGCTGCACCTGCGGCGATTGCGCCCGATGATCCGACCGTCCTGTGAAAATACGCGCGGCCGCGGAGCGGCCTTTCCCTTTCGGGACCTCCGGGCTGTCTTCTTGCCTGAGACCTGATTCGGCGGATCAAAAGCGGGCAAGCCGCCGAAGGTTTTCAAAAGTGTGCGGAAATCCATTGGTTTTCGCCCTGAAAACCGGTATAATAGGGTCAAAGAAAAAGGGAGGCATTCGATGATCAACGACGACTATATCCCCTTTACGATCCCAAAAAAGAAGACCATCGCGCTCATCGCGCATGACCACAAAAAGGAAGAATTGATCCAATGGTGCATACAGCATCAGAGCACCTTGAAAAAGCATTCGCTGTGCGGCACCGGCACGACGGCGCATCTCATCACGGAGCGGACGGGGCTTCAGGTGAAAGGCTACAACAGCGGGCCGCTCGGCGGCGACCAGCAAGTGGGAGCCAAGATCTCGGAAGGGCAGATCGATATGGTGATCTTTTTTTCCGATCCGCTGGAAGCTCAGCCGCATGATCCCGACGTCAAAGCGTTGCTGCGCATTGCGCAGGTCTACGATATTCCGATGGCCAACAATCCGTCGACGGCCGATTTCATCTTCACTTCAAAATACATGGACGTGGAATATGTCCACAAAGTCATCAATTTCCGCAAAGCGGTCGATGACAGAGTCAAAAGCATGAACAGCACTCCTGCTGAATAAAACGAACGGGATCGCATCCGGCAGAGAGAGGATGCATCCCGCCGCGGCCCGTCCGCTCCTCCATCAGGGGCGGATGGGCCGTTTTTTCTGCCGCCATGCCCGGGTATACGCCTTTGCCCATCCTTTTTGCAGTTCCCCCTTTTGCAGGCGCCACATATACTGGCAATATATTTTGGCACTGAAAGGAGAGTTTGACTGTGGCAGTTAACGATACGCGCCGTCAATTTTCATCGGAGGACACGCTTTTTCCGCCCGGAACGCCGCTCGCAATGGCTTATGTGCCGTTGCAGAAGCTGGAAAACGTTTATCATCCGGCCAATGCGCTGATGAGCGGCACCTTATATCCGGAATTGGATAAACCGTGGAGCCCGGAGACAGGAAGGCGTGTGAAATGACCGAACAAATGACGTTACTGCACAATATCGATGCGCTGGATTTCGCCATGCAGGAAGTCCGCCTTTATTTGGATACGCATCCCACGGACACGACCGGCATCACCTTGTTCAATCAATACCAGCAGAGGTGGCAGGCGCTGATGACGGAATATGAGCGTACTTACGGCCCGCTCCGTTCCAGCTCGCTCAACGCCGGCGACACGTGGCAGTGGGTCAAAGACCCATGGCCGTGGGAGACCGCCGCGAACATGAGCATGGAGGGCTGATCTATGTGGGACTATGAGAAACGCCTGCAATACCCGATCAAGATCAAACAGACCAATCCGAAGCTCGCACAGGTGGTCATCAGCCAATACGGCGGACCGGACGGGGAGCTGGGCGCATCGCTGCGGTATCTGAGCCAGCGGTTTTCCATGCCGTATCCCGAAGTGAAAGCGACGCTGACAGACATCGGCACCGAAGAACTCGCCCATCTCGAAATGGTGGGGACCATCGTCTATCAGCTCACCCGCAACATGAGCATCGAGGAAATCAAAAAAGCCGGGTTTGACGCCTATTTCGTCGATCATACGGCGGGCGTCTATCCTCAGGCGGCGAGCGGCGTGCCATTTAGCGCCGGTGCTCTCGCCGTGAAAGGCGACATCATCGCGGATCTGAACGAAGATCTGGCCGCGGAGCAGAAAGCGCGCGTGGTCTACGACAACATCCTCCGTCTCACAGATGATCCCGACGTGCGCGGCCCCATCCAATTCCTGCGCCAGCGCGAGATCGTCCATTATCAGCGTTTTGGAGAAGCGCTGAGACGAACGCTCGACCATCTGGACGATCGGAATTTTTACGCGTTCAACCCGTCTTTCGATACCGCCGCGGCAAACCGCTGATGCGCAAAGGACAGAAGGCTACATAAAGCGCATCGTTTGAAAAACAGGCTGTTTCCAACCCTGCCGAAAAAAGAAAGGGGCTGTATCTCACACTGTCGTTTCAGCGTAAGATACAGCCCCTTTTATCGGTGAACTCAGGCTTGCGTATCCAGTTTTCGGCGTGTTTCCGCGCGGGAAAGATCCGCTTTTTTCTGCGCGTCCGCTTCCGTCTGCTTTTCCTGCCTTGCGGCTTTGGCCAGATGGCTCTGGCGCTGGCGCTCCACATCGTCCGTCTCGCTGTCGATGGTATCGGTGGCCGCTTTTTTCTGCTCAGGCGGCAGAGAACTGTCCGCAACAGTCTGCCTTTCCTGATTCAGTTCGCCTTTGCGTTCCGCCATCACCTGCGCCTGCGAACGGTCGTCCGACGACGCGGGATAATCGGAGATCGGCATCAAGATCATTGGGTATTCCCCCTTTACCCTTTTCTTTAATATCGGCCATCTGCCGAAAAACTGAAGCATCTAACCGCTTACCGATGAAAAAAAGTCTCTTGCTCAGATTTTTTCAGTGAGATCATTTTCCGCTCCGTTATCCGGTCACCCGGAAGGAGACGGCTGCAAAGAAAAGGCGAAGCTGGGTCCTGATCAGCGGAAAAGTCCGTGCGTCGCCCCGTGCATCCCTCGGCGTAGCAATAGCGGCAGCCCTGCGTGCAGGTGCCGTAAGCGCCGATGTCGATACTGGCGGCGCAAAGGCAGGCTCCGCGCTGGTTCGGGTCTTTTTTCAGATCGAGCGGACAGCCCGTCAGCTTTTCGAGCAGAACGCGGTCGATGCAGGCCCCGTGTGCCACGCCCGATGCGGAGAGGTCAGCTTCTTCCGCACAGGATTCGATCTTTATGCCGTTTTGGGCGGCGATCTCCGCCAGCCTGCCCGAGATCTCCCTCATTTCGTTTTCTGCAATCGGGGACGCTCCGAGCGCTTGAAGATTCTTCTTCGCGCCGCGATAAAAATCCACGAAACTGATGACGCATTTCCGTGTGCAGCCCGCCAGACGCGCGGCGATCTCTGCAAAAGCGCGTAGGTGATACGGCACGTCGTATCGGGGCGTGAACAGGATGGGGTCGTACCGCCAGATGACCCGCTCCGGCCCGATCTGCGCCGAAAGAGCCCGGAACGCGGGAATGAGCGTTTCCGTTTTGCCCGGAACGCCGGGCTCGATATCCCGCCCATACCCCGTGAGCGTGAACTGAAAATAAAACGGATAATCCGCCAGCTCATCCAGCCTGCCCAGCATGGGGATCGGATCTTTTGTCCAGAAAACGAAAGCGTCCACGACGTCCGGTGTGAGCGCGACCCGGCTGATCTGGTGCGGAGCCATCGGGTTGCGGACGAAAACATACCCGGCGCTCAGCCGTGCAAAAAACCAATCCGCATAACAGGCCGGGATATCCGTCCGTCTGCTCGCGCTGATGATCATATCTTCCCTCCGGCAAACAGCTAAACGATGAGCTTCAAACGGCTTCCAGTAAGGCCTTTGGTCACGACGATCTGCTTCTCGATGCGGTCTTTCAGCTCGTCCACATGCGAGATGATGCCGATGAGCCGGTTTCCGGAAGCGAGACCGGCCAGCGTGCGGACGGCCTGTTCCAGCGATTCGGCGTCGAGCGAGCCGAACCCTTCGTCGACGAACAGCGTGTCTACCGATACGCCGCCCGCATAGCTCTGCACGACATCCGAGAGCCCAAGCGCCAGCGAGAGCGCCGCCTTGAACGATTCCCCGCCGGAAAGAGACCTGACCGTTCGGACCTTGCCCGTATACTGGTCGAGCACGTCGATCTCCAGCCCGGCGGGCGAACGAAAATCGACCGTCCTTTTCCTTCTCAGCAGCTCGAACCGGCCGTCCGCGAGGATGTTCAGCCGCTTGTTGGCCTCCGCGAGGATCCGGTCAAAATAGGAGGCCTGCACGAACTGCTCGAAAGCCATCTTCTGACGGCCGGGCAGATCGCCGTTCGCCGTGCGCGAAAGGCCGTCGATGAGCAGGAACGCTTCTTCTTTTTTCTTCTGCTCCCGGATGGCCTTTTTTAAGAACTGCTCTGTTTTTTCGTTGGCGCCAAGCCGCGCGCCGACGGACCGCAGTTCTTCTTCGAACGCGCTTTTCTCCGCTTGGAGCGCAGCCTTCTCCTTTTCGAGCGCCGAAAGGTCCCGCTTTTCCTGCCCTTTCGTTTCTTCGGTAAGACGGGAGAGACCGGCCCGGACGGCGGTGCATTCGTTTCGGTATCGTTCGATCGCCGTCTGAAGGCCGGCCATCTCCGCTTCTGTTCTGAGCGCGGCGCGGTAGGCTTTCTCGCTGGGAAAACCGTTCTCTGCGCGCTTTTCCTCATAGGCAGCAAAAGCCGCTTCACGGCGGGGCTCGGCTTCTCCGAGCTGATGCCGGGAATCGGCCGCAAGCGCTTTCGTACTTTCGAGCGCGGCGTGCGCCGCCTGATAGGCTTTTTCGGCATCCTGCAAAGCCCGGCGGCTCTGCTCCAATGTCTGCGAAAGCGCGTCCTGCTTTTTCTGCGCCTCGTCGCGGGATGAAAAAGCGAGCGTCTTTCGGAGCGCGTCACGCTCGCCTTTTTGTGCGCCGAAAGAGGCCGCGAGCTCATCGCGCCGCGCCGTTTCAAGTGAGACGATCCGCTCGTTTTCCAAAAGCGCTTTCTCGGTCTCTCGGCTTTGTTCTTCGTCTTTTTCCCGCTGCTCAACGGTCTTTGCAAACGCCTCACAGCGGCTTTGCAGCTCCTCTTTTTGCTTTTGGCAGCGGGTAAGTTCGGCTTTCGCCATCGTCTCCAGTGCGCGCGGGTCTTCCGGGAGCGTTTCGCCCGCAAGCGTCTCCGCCGCATCTTCCTGCAAACGACGCGCGGCCGCTTTTCCTTCGGTCTCTTTCCGTCCGGCCGCCTCGCTCGCGCGCTGCATGGCGGCCCGCAGGCGCTCGTTTTCCGCCTTGCACTTTTGCAGTTCCGCATCATCCGGCGCGCCGGGCGCGGACTCGGCCGGTTTGGGATGGCCGAGCGAGCCACAGACCGGGCACGGCTCGCCGTCTTGGAGCTCCGCCGCGAGCAGGCCGGCCTGCCCGCGGAAAAACGCCGTTTCCATCTTCACCGCGCGTGCATTAGAAGAGCGGAAATCGGCCTCCGCTTTCTGATATGCTTTTTTGCAGGAAAGCCACTCCTGCCGGAACGTCTCGATGGTCCGGATATCCTGACCCAGTTTTTCGAGCCTGAGCGCTTTCCGCCCCAGATCCGCCAGCAGATGGCGGCTCTCCGAGAGCGCCACTTCCGCCCCGGCGGCCGCGTCGATCTTTTGGGCAAGAGCCTGTTTTACGCTTTGCAGACGGTTTTTTTCCGTCGCGCGCTTTCCCAAGGAACCTTCCAGCGCGGAGATCTCGGCAGAAAGCTCCCCGCAGGCCGCCGACAACCGCTCGACCGCCTTATATTGCGGAAGCTCCTTTTCAAGCCGCGCGATGGCCGCGGCCATCTGCCCGCGTTCCGGTTCTTTCGCCTGCTCGAGCGCATATGCCCGTTCCGCCTGGACAGCGGCCGCCGCTTTCGCGGTCTGCTCCGCTTCCAGTGCCCTGATCTTTTCCCGCAGGCTTTCCTCCGCCTGCTTTTCGCGCAAAAACGCTTCTTCCGCAGGCCGGACGGTGTAAAGCGCTTTTCCGGCGGCGGCAAGCGCCTTTTCTTTTTCGGTAAAAGCGGGGGCCAGCGTCTCTAGCTCCGCTTCTTTTTTCTCCGCCGTTTCCCGTTTTTCAAAGGCCTCGTTGACATACCGCGCCTTTTCGATCTCGGCGATACGGGCCGTGGCCTGCTTCTCAAGGGCGGCGATCTTTCCTTTCATCTCTGCCGTAAGGCCGCGGTCTTTTGCCATCGATCCGACTAAAAGCGCAAGCGTTTTTTCCGCGGCGTGGAGATCCGGCTCACGCACAGCTTCTGAAAGCGCGGGCTCCGTCTCCGGGCAGAGAATGCCGCGGATCGCCTGAAGGATAGCCTGCCCGTTCTGTTCGCAGGCTTCTCTCGCCGCCTTGGCCCGCTCTTTCAACCGCTGTTCGACGGCCTGATAGAATTCCGTGTGAAAGACCCGGCGCAGGATATCGGCCCGCTCCCGGCTCTCAGCCAGCAAAAGGCGCAAAAATTCACCCTGCGCGATCAGGGCGATCTGCTTGAACTGCGCGCAGTTGATGCCGAGCAGGTCTTCGACTTTGGCATTCACCTCGCGGCTGCCGGAGACCGGGACACCGCCCGGCAGCAAAAGGACGGCGTCCGCGTTCTCTGTCGTAAACCCGCTCCCCGATTTCTTCGGGCGCTCGTAGCGCGGGTTGCGCGTGATCTGATACCGCTTTTCCCGGTGTTCGAACGTCAGCTCAACGAACGTTTTAGTCTGAGGCGCGGCAAAATCGCTGCGGAGCGTGTCGGGCGTGCGCGTGGAGCCGCTCGCCTCGCCGAAAAGGGCAAAGGAAACCGCGTCGAAGATCGTGGTCTTGCCCGCGCCGGTATCGCCAGTGATGAGAAAAAGCCCTTTTCCGCCCAAGAGGGAAAGATCCAGCCCGGTCCGCTCCGCATACGGTCCAAACGCGCTCATCACCACTTTCAGAGGCTTCATTGCGCTTTCCCCTCCTCTTCGGCAAAGACATCCGCCATCAGGCGGCGCTGATCTTCCGTGAGCTCCGCGCCGTTCTGCGACCGGTAAAAAGCCTCGAAAAGTTCGGCAGGCATCTGCCCGGCGGTATCCGCGGGAGCGGACGGCTCGGAAAGCGTCTCCTTTGTCCGGCTGTTCTCAAAATCGATGTGCATCAGATTCGGATAGACTTCTCTTAATTTACCCACGGCGTCATAAACGCCGCCTTCGTCCGTCAAAGTGGCGCGGATATAATCCCGCGAAACGGCTCCGTCTTCTTCGCCGGCGCGCAAAAGCCGCTCGATCGGCCCTTTGATCTCGCGCATATCGCGCAGCGGCGCAAGCGGGAGAAGGCGCACGTTCATCCCGCCTTTTTCGCCAAGTTCTACCACCGTGATGGATTTGCGCTGCCTTGCCTCGCTGAATGAGTATTTGAGCGGCGAACCCGCATAGCGGACCGTATCCCGCCCGATGCGCTGGGGGCCGTGGAGATGGCCGAGCGCGGCGTAGTCGAACGCGTCGAAAGCCGACGCTTCCACGTTGTCCAGACCGCCGACAGCGACGCTCTCGGAATCGCACCGCTCCGGCACTTCGCCCCGGTAAGTGACGAATTGATGCGCGACAAGCACGTTCCGCTCGCCCGAGTCCGTTTTTACGGCGGAAAGCGCTTCGCGCACGGCGGCGTCGTAAGATTCGGCAGGCTGGCCGGAAGCCTGCCTCACCATCGAGGGCTTGATGAAGGGGAGCAGAAAAAAGTGGACTTTCCCGAACGCATCCGACCGCACTTCTTCTTCCGGCGCGCCGGAGAAAACACCCGCGATATGGATATCGGCTCCCGCCAGCAGCCGGCTGCCGAAAGCCAGCCGTTCGGGCGAATCATGGTTGCCGCTCACGATGAAGACGGAAAGCTTTCTTTTGGCGAGCGCCGTCAGAAAATCGTCGAAAAGCGTCACCGCCTCGGCCGACGGCAGGCTCTTATCGTAGACGTCCCCGGCGATGAGCACGCCGTCCGGCTGCTCCGCATCAGCGATCTTCAAAATTTCTTCTAAAATGTACCGCTGATCCTCGATGAGACTGAACTCGCCCACCCGACGGCCCAGGTGCAGATCGGCGAGATGGAACAGTTTCATCGTGCGCTCCGGATGCGTTCGGCGATCCGGTACCAATGCTGCACCATGTTTTCGAGCCGGAAATAATGGACAAGATAAAATCCCAGCAGGATCAAGAGGCCCATGAGCAGCAGGCCGCCGCCGAGACCGGAGATGCCGTCGATGAACAGCCACCCGAAGAACAGCGCGGCGAGCGAGGTCCAGATGGTCACCAGCAGATGAATGAGCCGCTCATGCTGGAGCCACGCGAGCTTCTGCTCATGCCACGCGAGCAGAGCGGCCGGGTCCTCATGCGCGGTGAGACCCGCTTCGATCTCGGCCTCATGCTCATGGCCATATTGGATCATATTGATGCCAAAACGATCTTTTTCCATCAAAAAACCGCCTCCATACCCACAAGCATAAAGACGAAAAGCGGCGCCGTCAAGGCCGTTTTTCAGAAATCCGGGCGGAAAAAGCGCTTTTGCCCCGAAAAAGGGGCGCGGCCCTTGTCTGGCTAAGGGAGAGAATGGTATACTGCTCTTAGGAAAAACGCGACAGGAGGGAAACCGACATGCAGGGGACCGTCAACTATCAATCGCTGCTCATCCTCTCTATACTGGCCTTTTTCACGCCGATCGCCCTGCGGGCCGTCAAGCGCATCCGCATCCCGTTCGTCGTCGGGGAGATCTTCGTCGGCCTCATCGTGGGGAAAAGCGGCTTCAACATCGTGGCGAGCGATACCTGGATCCTTTTTCTCTCCAATCTCGGCCTCGCATATCTGATGTATCTGAGCGGCTTCGAGATTGACTTCTCACCGCTTTCTTCGCCAAAAACAAGAAAGGGCGCCTTAGGCGCCCTGAAGACCAGTCTTCTCATGTTTTTAATGGCATTCGCCGTCGCGTTCGCAGTCGCTTCGGGATTCGAACAAGCGGGCCTCGTGCGCAGCCGGCTGTTCTTCGCCTTTCTGCTTTCCGCCACCGCGCCGGGCCTTTTGGTCCCGATCTTCAAAGAGCGGAAGCTCTCCGATACGGATTTCGGTCAGACGCTGCTCGTTTTTTCGCTCATCTGCGAATTCATCTGCCTGATCGCCATGACGTTCGTCAGCTCCAGCCTGAGCCAGGGGATGAGCTATAAGAACTTTTTGTTCATGGTGGTCGTGGGCGTTTCGCTCCTGCTGTTCCTTGCCGCGCGGTATCTGCTCAAGCGTTTTTCCTTCTCACTCGACACGTTCTCCGGCGTGCATCTGGAGATCCGCGCCTCTTTCGCCGTCATTCTGATCCTCGTCGCCGTTTCGGAAGCGGTCGGCGTGGAGATCGTGTTCGGCTCGTTCATCGCGGGCGTGATCTTCTCCATCATCTCCGGCCGGGCGAGAGAAGACATCAAAGACAAAGTGGATATCATCGGCTACGGCTTTCTCGTCCCGATCTTCTTTATCGAGATCGGCGTGAACATCAATATCCGCACGCTTTTCGCCCACCCGATGCTCCTGCTGATGCTCCCCGTGCTCCTCGCCGTCTTCTTCGCCGTAAAGATCCTGCCGTCTCTGCTTTTATCGAAGCGGTTCGGATTTAAAAAAGCCTTTTCGTCTTCTTTCCTGCTTTCCGCACAGCTCAGCCTGATGATCGTCGGATTGCAGATCGCGCTCTCGATGAAGCTGATCGACGACGCCGTCTATTCGCTCTTCATCTTTGCCGCCATCATTTCCTGCCTGCTCTGTCCCGTGCTGTTCGACAAACTGTTTGACGAAAGCGGGCTTTTGCACCGGAAAAATTCCAACCTCGACCGCGTGTGCATGCGGGAAACGGCTCTGAACAACCCGCACCTGTTCGGCCTGCCGCTCAAAAACATCGCGTTTCCGCCGAGCTGCCGTATTCTCATGATCATCCGCGGCGAAAAGGAGATACTGCCAAACGGCGAAACGGTGCTCGAGCCCGGCGACCTGCTGCTTTTAGCCGGTGTGAAAGCGAATGAGAAAAAGATGATGAAGCTCGTCGAAAGTGAAACGGAACTCAGCACATCGCCTTGACTTTTTCCGGTTTCTTTTCATTTTCAAGCGTATACTTTTTCAGTCTGCCGGCAAACTCCGGGCAGTTGACCGAACCGGGGCATTTGATGCAGGCCAAAAGTTTGTTCTGATTTTTGCAAGTGCACACCATAATGAGCATCTCCTGTTTCATTATAAGAAGCGGCGGAGCCGCTTCGGTTTTTTCGTTCGGCTCTCAGCGGCTCAGCGGATGAACCAGCCTCGCCGGGTCAAGCAGGGCATCCAGCATGGCGGGAGAGATCACATGTTCTTCCCGCACGACATCGCGGATGGCCTTGCCGTCCATCAGCGCCTTTTTGGCGAGCTCCGACGCTTTTTTGTACCCGATCTTCGGGCAGAGCGCCGTGACGACGCCGATGCTGCGTTCGAGCATCCGGCGGCAGTTCTCGCGGTTGACTTTGATGCCGCGGATGCAGTTCTCCGTGAGCGTGTGCGCGGCATTGCCGAGCGTGCCGATGGATTCAAAGATCTTGAAGAGAAGGACCGGTTCAAAGGCGTTCAGCTCGAGCTGGCCTCCCTCGGCGGCCATCGTGATGGTCATATCGTTCCCAATGATGTTGAACGCCACCTGCGAGACCACTTCCGGGATGACGGGGTTGATCTTGCCCGGCATGATGGAGGAACCGCTCTGCACGGCCGGAAGGAAGATCTCGGAGAGCCCGGTGCGCGGGCCGCTCGAGAGCAGCCTTAAATCGTTGCACATCTTGGAAAGGCTCACGGCGCAGGCCTTGATGAGCCCGGAAGCCACCACGAACCCGTCGAGGTTCTGCGTGGCGTCGATCAAATCGTCCGCCTGCATGACCTCGACGCCTGTCGTCCGGCGCAGGCAGGAAGCGATGGTCTCCACATAGCCTTTGCTGGCATTTACGGAGGTGCCGATGGCCGTGCCGCCGATATTCACCGTGCGGAGTTCATCCTGCGCTTTTTCAAGGCGGCAGACGCTGCGCCTTGTCGCCGAAGCATACGCCGCGAATTCCTGCCCCACGGAGACCGGCACCGCGTCCTGGAGCTGCGTGCGGCCCATCTTGAATACGTCTTTGAACGCTTCGGCCTTTTCCTGCAAAGCATCGGCGAGCGCACGCATCTCTTGTTCCGCCGTTTTCAGCATCTTGACGGCTGTGATCTTTCCCGCCGTGGGGAAAACGTCGTTGGTGGACTGGGACATGTTCACGTCGTCGTTCGGACTGATGACATCATACCGGCCTTTTGCACAGCCGAGAAGTTCCAGCGCATGATTGGCGATCACTTCATTGGCGTTCATATTGACGGATGTTCCCGCGCCGCCCTGGATCGGGTCCACGATGAAATCCGCCGTCAGATGATTCTCCAGAATAAGATCGCACGCCGCGGCGATCGCGCGGGCCTTTTGCTCCGAAAGACCGCCCGCTTCGGCATTTGCCATGGCGGCAGCTTTTTTTACCTGCACCAGCGTGCGGATGAATTCTTCCTGCATCGCATAGCGCGTGATGTCAAAGTTCCTGCTGGCCCGTAACGAATGGATGCCGTAATAGGCGTTCTCCGGGATCTCCAGACTGCCGATGACATCCGTTTCGTATCGATTCATGCTGCACCTCCATATGGTCCTCTTTCATTCCGTGAGGAAGCGTAACACAGGAACCGTTTTCCGTAAATGGTTTTTCCCGATTTCAAAAGATAATAACGAAATGATAGGTGGAAGTTTCTTTTCTTCTGTTTTTCCGCTTTTCCCTTTTTTATATTAGGCGAGGTCTTTCTCTCCCCAAAAGAAGCCGCTTTCTTTTCTTTCGTTCCGCCCTGTGTTTTCCTAATAAAAGAAAGGGAACACAAAAAGAACCGGGGCAGATCCGCCTGTAAAAGGCGGAAGCCCCGGTTCTTTTGGAATGAAAAGAGGAGGTAATAAAAAAAACGATCTTATTGGCAGGCCTGGATGGCTCTTTCAAAGATATCGAGCCCGGCATTGAGCTGCGCGTCGGTGATGACGAGCGGCGC
>CAUULH010000012.1:0-12606 GCA_963545875.1 uncultured Ethanoligenens sp. | reverse complement strand
GGATGAAATCATCCGCGCGAAGGCGCTTTTTCAGCGCGGGAACGTTTTCCATCGGCCCGGCCGCGATGAGCAGGCATCGTTTCATTTTTCCCATTCCCAGTCCCGGATCTCCTTCAGCGATTCATAAAGCGCACAATAGCTGGCATAACGGGAGGCCGCGATTTCCCCGCGGTCCACTGCCGCGCTTACGGCGCAGCCATCTTCATGCACATGCGTGCAGTCCCGGAAGCGGCAGCCCAAAAGGTACGGCGCAAACTCGCGGAACGTGCCCGCCAGCTCTTCTTTTCGGATGAGACGCTCACCCACAATGTCGAGAGAGGAAAAGCCCGGCGTATCCGCCGCATAACCTTCTTTGTCCATACCGAGGTCTTTCAGGCGGAAAAGCTCGACGGTGCGCGTCGTCTGGCGGCCGCGTCCGAGACGGCTGACAGCGCCCACTTCCAAGGAAAGCGCCGGTGCGAGGCGGTTGAGCAGACTGGACTTGCCCACGCCGGAATTTCCGACAAACGCGCACACACCGCCCAAGGCATCCCGTACTTTTTCCACACCCTCGCCCGTGAGACTGGAAACACAGAAAGAGCGGTATCCCGCTTTTCGATAAACGGCCGCCAGCTCATCCGCCGGTGCGAGATCGCATTTCGTAAAAACGAACAGCGGCTCGATACCCGCGTGCTCCGCCAAAACAGACAGCTTGTCGAGCGCAAACGGCTCCGGCGGCGGAGAAGAAGAGGCCGCCACGATAAAAAGCCGGTCCAGATTGGCCATCGGCGGACGTAAGAGCCGGTTGCGCCGCGGCAGGATCGTCTCCACCGTCCCCTTCGCCGCCTGCTCGTCCTGAACGGAAAAAGAGACCCGATCGCCTACCAAAGGCGTCTGCTTTTCTTTTCGGAAAATGCCGCGCGCCCGGCACCTATAAACGGTCTCCCCCGCCCGCACGTCATAAAAACCACCGGAAGAGCGGAGAATAAGCCCTTCTTTTTGATCTTCCGGCGTCAATGGGAGCTGCCGGAAGAGGAAGAAGAGGAAGAAGACGAGGAATTGTCGCTGCTGCCGGAAGGCGTGGAACTGCTCGCCGCCCCGTTGCTGACGACCAAGTCTACTGTCAGGCCGCCGCTCTCCGTCGATTGGCTGATGACCACGCCGCTCGCCACCGTGGAAGAATTCTGATAAGTGACATTGGTGGAAAAGCCCTTGGCGTTCAGATCGGATTTCGCCTGAGAAAGCGTCTCGCCAACGACGTTCGGAGCGGTAGGCTTGCCGCTGCTCACTACGATATCCACAGAAGACCCGGTCGAGACGGAAGCGCCCACCGTGCGGCTCTGGGAGATCACATAGCCGGAAGCCACCGTCGTGCTGGTCTGCGTCGTCACATTGCCGAGGGTAAGGCCGGCCGCCTGCAAGGCGGATGTGGCGTCGGTCTGCGATTTGCCCACCACGTTCGGCACCGTCACTTCAGAAGGCCCGCTGCTCACATAGATCGTTACGCTCGAGCCGGAATTGACCGAGGTGCCGGCCGTCGGGTCCGTCTTGACGACATAGCCTTTTTTCACCGAATCGTCGTTGATGTTCTGGATCGTATCGCTGAGACCGGCCGCCGTGATCTGCGAGACCGCGTCGGCCTGGCTCTGATCCGTCACATCGGGCACAGACACTTTCTTCGGCCCCAGGCTCACCGTCACGTCGATCGTCGCGTCCTTTTTGAGCGTCGTCTTGGCCGCCGGCGTCTGCTTCATGATTTGCCCGGCAGGCGCCGTATTGTCGTTCTGCGTATTGTATTTCACGATTTTGAACTCGCTGCCATACTGATTGACGGCCTTAGTATACTGCATGCCCACGAGATTGGGGACCGTAAGATCGGGAGATGAACCGTGCGGGATGATGCCGAACGCATACAGCAGAATGCCCACGATTATGCCCACGACGATGATGAACGCCAGCGCGATCTTCGAGAGCAGGCTGAGGTAAGATTTCTTCTTCTTTTTCCCTTTTTTCGGCACGACTTCTTCCGCGGCGTCCTCGTCTTCCCCTTTGGCGCGCTTGACCGCCTGATAGTAGCGGGTCGGGCTGTCGTCGACAAAATATTTATAGGCAAAGCGGATGCTGGGGTTCTGCTTGAACGCGTCGATATCGGTCAGCATGGCCGCCGCAGACGGATAGCGCCTCGAAGGTTCCTTCTGCATGGCGCGGAGCGTGATCTCCTCTAAGCCTTCCGGGATATCGGGGTTGATCTCCCGCAGCTTGCGCGGCGCCGTCTGCATCTGCATGATGGCAACCGAGACCGGGTTTTCCGAGTTGAACGGCAGCTCGCCCGTGAGCATCTCGTAGAGCATCACGCCGAGCGAATAGATATCGGATTTTTCATCCGTTTTGTCGCCGGAAGCCTGCTCCGGGCTGATATAGTGAACGGAACCCATGGCGCGGTCCGTCATGGTGCGCGTCTCGCTGCTCGTGATGCGCGCGATGCCGAAATCGCCGACCTTGATGGTGCCGTCTTCGAGCATCATGATGTTCTGCGGCTTGATATCGCGGTGAACGATGCCTTTTTCATGGGCGTGCTGGAGCGCGCGCAGGATCTGCACCGTAAAATGCACGGCTTCCTTCCAAGTAAGCACATGCTGCTGATCGATATATTCTTTCAGCGTAATGCCGTCCACGTATTCCATCACGATATACGACAGCTTATCCGCGAGACTGACGTCGTAGACCTTGATGATATTTGGATGGGAAAGCATGGCGATGGCTTTGAACTCGTTTTTGAAACGCCGCTTGAACTCGTCATTGGAAAGATACTCGTCTTTCAGCACTTTCACGGCAACGACGCGGTCGTCGATCTCATCGTAAGCTTTATAGACGATGGCCATACCGCCTACGCCGAGGATTTCCTGGATGGCATAGCGGCCGTCCAGCTTTTTACCGATCAAATTCTCCATACGGTTCACTCCTGGTCGCTGCTGTTGACGATCATCACGACGGTGATATTGTCGGTCCCGCCTTCTTTGTTGGCTAAAGCCGTTAAGTTCTCCGCCGCATGCTCGACGTTCTCATGCATTGCTTTTACGAACGCGTCGCTCTCCACCAGATTGGTAAGCCCATCCGAACAGATGAGCACCGCCGTCCCCTGAGGGAAATCACGCGCGGTAAAATCGACTTCCAGCTCGGATTCCACGCCCAGCGCGCGCGTGATGAGGTTCCGGTTCGGATGGTTTTTGGCCTCTTCCTCGGTGAGCTTTCCGCTCTCCACCATTTCCTGCACGACGGAATGGTCGCGCGTGAGCTGGACCGCTTCTTTTTCGCCCACGAGATAAGCGCGGCTGTCGCCCGCATGCGCCACAAAAAGCGAATCGGCGGTCGCCACGCAAGCCACCACCGTCGTCCCCATCCCATAAAGGGAAACTTCTTTCTGCGCGCGGGCATACACCTGCGCATTGGCATCTGCCAGAGCGGAAAGCAAAAGCGCACGGACATCTTTTTCAGTAAACGGCCCGGCATATGCGCCGATATGGCCCGAAATGATCTTTACCGCCATGCTGCTGGCCACGCTGCCGCCGTTGGCGCCGCCCATGCCGTCGCAGACGACCGCCCACGCGGCACCGTTTGAAAGCAGGCCGTGCGCGTAGTCGTCCTGATTGCTTTTCCTTACCTTGCCGACATCTGTTTTCCCGATGATACGCAACAAAGGTGTCCCTCCCTTTGATGAATCAGCGTGCCGCCTGCCGGAGCTGTCCGCAGGACGCGTCGATATCCGCGCCCAGCGTCCGACGGATGGTGACCGTCAGTCCGGCTCTCTCTAAAACACGGCGGAACCGCTGGATCTTTTCCTCCGGGCTTTTGCGATAAGCCCGCTCTTTTACCGGGTTGGCCGGGATCAGATTGACATGGCAGAGCATACCGCGCAACCTCTTGCCGAGTTCTTCGGCACACGCGGGCGAGTCGTTCACGCCGTCGATCAGAGCGTATTCAAACGAAATACGCCTCCCGGTCGCCTTTATATAATCCCGACAGGCTTTAAGCAGGGCATCGACGCCCCACTTGCGGTTCACCGGCATGATGGAAGAGCGGATCGCGTCGTTCGGCGCGTGCAGCGAAACGGAAAGCGTCAGCTGCAATTTTTCTTCCATCAGGCGGTAGATACCCTCCACCAGCCCGCAGGTTGAAAGGGACACATGACGCAGGCTCATGTTGAGCCCGCCTTTGCAGGAAAGCACATGCAGAAAACGAAGCACGTTCGAAAGATTGTCGAGCGGCTCGCCGATCCCCATGAGCACTACATGCGAGACCGGGCGGCCCGTATCCCGGCGCACGGCCAGGATCTGGTCGAGCATCTCGGAAGGTGCGAGCCGCCTTGACAGGCCGCCGATGGTGGACGCGCAGAAGCGGCAGCCCATCGGGCAGCCGGTCTCCGTGGAGATACAGACCGTATCCCCATAAGAATACCGCATCATCACCGTTTCGACGCATTCGCCGTCTTTTAACGCAAAAAGGTATTTTACCGTGCCGTCCAGCTTGGATTCGAGCCGTTTGACCGTTTTAACGTCGGAAATAAACGTTTTTTCGTCCAAAAGCGCGCGCATGGCCTTGGATTGATCGGTCATCTCGGAAAAGGAACGGACGCCGCGGTGAAGCCAGGCAAAGATCTGCCCCGCTTTATAAGACGGCGCGCCGAGCGTCTGCAAAAACGCCCGGAGTTCTTCCGGAGACATCGATTTCAAGTCAAGTTTTTTCTCCATGGGTCTCCTTTGAAACGACCGCTCACTTCCGGCGCAATTTGGCCATGAAAAAGCCGTCCATTCCGTCCGGTGACGGAAAAAGGGTCTTCACGCCGTTCGGCGCATCAGTAAAGGGCACCGCCTCAAAAGCCGGCGACGCGCCAAGAAAGCGACGCACCACTTCCTCGTTCTCGGCGGGATTCAGCGTGCAGGTCGAATAGACCAGCGTGCCGCCCGGACGGACATGTCCCGCGCCTTCATAGAGTATATGATACTGTAAATCGGGCAGTCCGTCAAATGTTTTCAGATTTTTGTACCGGATCTCCGGCTTTCGGCAGATGACGCCGAGGCCGGAACACGGTACGTCGCACAGCACGCGGTCGGCAAGGCCCGCCGAACCGTCCGGCTTTGCCGCGTCGCGCACGGCCGGGTGAACGATCCCGCCGAGCCCCAGACGCGCGGCGCCGTCTTCTATGAGCTTTACGCGGGCAGGATAGAGATCAAAAGCCCGGACGTTCCCTTTTCCTTCCATAATAAGCGCCAGCGTAAAGCTCTTGCCGCCCGGCGCGGCGCAAAGGTCGAACACCGTTTCGCCCGGCGCGGGCGAAAGCAGGCGGCAGGCTTTCTGCGAAGAGAGCCCCTGCACGAAAAAGCGTCCCTCTTTAAACGCGCGAAGACCCGTCAGGCCCGCCGCATGATCCAGAAAGAGCGCGCCCGGCTCGTCCGGAACCGGCTTAGCCGCGACGCCTTCTTCTGCAAGTTCTTCGGCCAGTGCCGCCCGCGAGATACGAAGCGTGTTGACGCGCACGGTGATCGGCGGCACATCGTTCAGCCGTTCGAGAACGGCGAGCGTCCGCTCTTCACCGTAGGCTTTCCGCCAGAAAGAGATCAGCGCTCGCGGGCAGGAATACCGCACTTCCAGCGCGGCGAGCCGGTCTTTCGCGGGGTCGGGATACGGCAGAGCATCCGCTTCGCGTGCCAGTGCGCGCAGTACGCCGTTGAGAAAACCGGAAGCGTAGCCGAGCTTATGCTTTTTGGCCAGATTGACGCTTTCGTTCACCGCGGCGGAAGGCGGGATCTTTTCCATAAAAAGAAGTTGGTAGGCTCCGAGGCGCAAAAGCTGTCTCAGCACGGGCTGCATCTTTTTGAGCGGACGCTTCGTCAGGCTGTCCAGAAAGAAATCGAGCGTGAGACGGCGGGCCGTGACACCGTAGACGAGCGCCGTGGCCAGCGCCGCATCGCGCCCGGAAAGGCCTTCGAGAGCCGGGCCGAGCGACAGCGTGGAATAAGCGCTGTCGCGCTCCATGCGGAGCAAGACGGAGAGCGCGGCTTCGCGCGCGGAAGCCATGCCTTACTCTCCCATCCGCTCGCCGGGCTGCGGGGGATGTCCGCGCAGATAGAGCGAGGTCTCCATCCGCCTGCCGCCCTGCTCCTGCACCTGCAGAACGCGGAGCGCCGTACCGTCGCCGCAGAGCACGTCAAACGTTCCGTCCTCGGTGAAAACAGTGCCCGGCGCGCCCTCGCGCCGGCCCGCAAGACGGCTCTCCAAGATCTTGAGCTGACGGCCGTGAAAAACAGTATAGGCACCCGGCGCGGGCGAAAGACCGCGCACAAGCGCGTGTACGGCGGCCGCCGGTTTGGCAAAATCCAGCCGGCCCGTTTCGTGCGTGATACGCGGCGCATAAGTGGAAAGCGCGTCGTCCTGCTTGCGGCGCGGCGCGTTCCCGCTCTCGAGGAGCGGCAGCGTTTCCGCCGTCAGGCGCGCGCCCGCCGTCATCAAGCGATCGTGGAGCGAGCCGAACGTCTCGTTTTCACCGATGGGCAGCGCTTTTTGCAGGATGATGTCGCCGGCATCCAGTTCTTTGCTCATATACATCGTCGTGACGCCGGTCTCGCGTTCGCCATTGATGATCGACCACTGGATGGGCGCGGCGCCCCGGCAGCGCGGCAGCAGAGAAGCATGGAGATTGATACAGCCGAACGGCGGCAGGTTCAGGATGCTTTCGGGCAGGATCTGCCCATAGGCCACCACGACGATGACCTTCGGCGAAAGGGAGCGGATAAGCGGCAGGACCTCCGGCGCTTTTAAGGACGTCGGCTGAAAGACCGGCGCGCCGATCATCTTGGCGGCTTCTTTGACGGGCGGCGGCGTCAGCACCATCTTCCGGCCGCGCGGTCTGTCCGGCTGAGTGAAAACACCGCAGATCTCATGGCCGACCGCAACGAGATGTTTAAGCGTCGCCACGGCAAAATCCGGCGTGCCCATAAACAGAATGCGCATCAGAGATTCCTCCTTTTTCGCTGCCGCCGTGCGGGCGGCCCTTTTCTTCTGTCGAAAGCCTTACTGCCGCTCTTTTTCCATTTCTTCTTCCGTGAGCATCCGGATGGCGTGGTCGGTATACAGGATGCCGTCGAGATGGTCGATCTCATGGCAGAAACCGCGCGCCAAAAGGCCTTCGCCGGTCTTTTCAAAGACATGGCCGTCCCGGTCCTGGGCGCGCACGGTCACCTTCTGCGGCCGTTTGGTAACGCCCCATTTACCGGGTATGGAGAGACAGCCTTCCACGGCCTCCTGCTTGCCCGATCTCTTGATGATCTCCGGATTGACGAGCTCGATGAAGCTGCCTTCTTCTTCTCCGCGCAGGACAACGACGCGTTTCAGCATGCCGACCTGAGGCGCGGCCAGACCGTACCCGTCTGCCTGTAAAAGCGTTTCCTCCATATCGTCGATGAGCGTATGCAGCCGTGCATCGAACGATGTGACCGGGCGGCATTTCTTGCGAAGGATATCGTCTCCGACGAGCACGATCTTCCGGATTGCCATGAGTTTCCTCCTATCTGAAAACGGCAGGGATCAAATGTTCCCCAGCGGATTGATATCCGCGAAGACGGCCAGATCCTTTGCCGGTCTATGTGTTCCAAATTCGACGAGCAGGCCGGAGATGAGCGCGCGCAGGCGTTTGTCGTTCCGGCACTTGATCAAGATCCGATAGCGGTACCGATTTTTCACTTTGGCCACCGGCGCGGGCGACGGCCCCAATACCCGAACAGGCAGACCGGAAGCGGGCAGGCGTTCCTTCAGGCGGCGCAGAAGAGCCTGCGCATAATCTTGAACGGCGCGCTCGTCCAGCCCGGTGAAACCGATCTCGCAGATATCGCAGAAAGGCGGATAAAGGAGCAAACGCCTGAGCGCCATCTCTTTCTGATAAAAAGCCTCGTAATCCTGCGCGGCGGCGAGGCGGATGGTCTCGTTCTCCGGCGTCTGCGTCTGGATGACGGCCCGCCCGGCAAGGCGGCCCCTGCCCGCGCGCCCGACGACCTGCGTGAGAAGCGAGAACGTGCGCTCCGCCGCGCGGTAATCGTCCGAATAAAGCGACTGATCCGCCGAGAGCACGCCCACGAGCGTGACACGGGGAAAATCGAGCCCTTTGGCGACCATCTGCGTGCCGACGAGGATGTCGTATTCCCCGCGGCCGAACGCGCTGAGCAGGCGCTCATGCGCGAAGCGGCCGGAAGTCGTATCCATATCCATGCGCAGGATGCGCGCGCCCGGAAACGTCTCCGCCAGCAGCTCTTCGGCCTTCTGCGTGCCCGCGCCGCTGTACCGCAGCAGGCTTTCGCCGCACGACGGGCAGCGATCCGGCTTCGGGATGCTGTACCCGCAGTAGTGGCACATCAGGCGGCCGTTGGCGCGGTGGTAGGTGAGCGAGATACTGCAATGCGGGCAGGTGAACACATGGCCGCAGGCCGGGCAGGTGACGTAGGTATTGAAGCCCCGGCGGTTGAGGAGCAGGATGGACTGCTCCCCGTTTTTGAGGTTGCGCTCAAGCTCGCGCACGAGCGGGCGGCTGAGCGGGCCGTCGTTCCCCGCCGCGAGCTCTTTTTTCATGTCCACCGTGAGGACTTCCGGCAGTTTGCCCCTGCCGTACCGTTCATTCAGGCGGAAAAGCGCATACCGCCCTTTTCTCGCGGCAAAAAAGCTCTCGCACGACGGCGTGGCCGAAGCCATCAGGAGCAGCGCGCCGCTCTTCGCGCACCGGAACCGTGCGACGTCCCGCGCGTGATAGCGCGGCGAGGATTCGGATTTATAGGTGTGCTCCTGTTCCTCATCCATCACAATGGCGCCCAAATGGGCCACAGGCGCAAATACGGCCGAGCGCGTGCCCACCACGACATGCGCCCGCCCGTCCTTGATCCGCTGCCATTCGTCCATGCGTTCGCCGGCAGAAAGCCCGCTGTGCAGCACGGCGATATCTTTTCCAAAGCGGCCGTAAAACCGGTCCACCGCCTGCGGCGTGAGGGAGATCTCCGGCACCAGCACGAGGACGTCCCGCCCGTCGGCCCGCACGTCCTCGATGAGCCGCAGGAACACCTGCGTCTTGCCGCTGCCCGTCACGCCGTAGAGCAGAGCGGCCGAAGCGCCCGCCCGATAGCGCGCCAGCAAGCCCTCATAGGCGCGCTGCTGTTCCGGCGAGAGGGCCGGGCGCCCGGTTTCGGGTTTTGCCGCCCTGCCGCGCAGCGGGTCACGGAAAACGCGCTGTTCGCGCAGGCGCACGACGCCCAGCTTTTCCAGCCCCTGCACGACCGCGCGTGTCACGCCCGCCTGATAGCAGACCTCGTGCAGCGGCATCTCTCCGCCCGCAGCGGACAAAGCGGCCAGCACCGCCCGGCGTTTCGGCGTGCTTTTTCGGCCCTCAAGAAGCTCCGCCGCCCGCGATTGAGAAACGGCGAGCGCCGCCATCTGCTCACCCGCGCCCTCGGCGCGCGCCGTCTCCTCTTCTTTCTCGAGCAGGCCGCGCGCCGCCAGACCAGCCAGCGCGGCGGTATCCGCAAGACCGGCCGCGGCAAGCAGCTTCGTCTGCTCCATGCGCCTGCCGCCCAAAGCCGAAAAAACACGCCGCTCGCTTTCGGACAGCATGGCCAATGTCTCGGGCGGAATGTCTCCCGCCGCGCGGTAGAAACACCGGACACGGATATCGGTACCGGCGGGTAGCATAAGACGCAGCGCTTCGTACAGCGTGCAGAACGTCTGCGCTTTCAGATAGGCGGCAAGCTCGATCGCCTGCCTGTCTAACAGCGGAGGAACGTCTTCCAGAGTAAAAAGCGGCTTGAGCGATTCTTTTCCGGCCTCGGCGGGAGAAAGGATGACCCCGCGTCGCCGACGGTCACCGCGCCCGAACGGCACGGTGACACGCGCGCCGGGCAGAGCGTCTTTTTCCCATTTTTCCGGCACCGCGTAGGAGAACGGCCGGTCATAATGATAAGAAACGCCTTCCACAGCGACCAGAACGACCGTCCGGGCCCGCATGGTACTCCTCCTTTTGTCAAATGCCGGCGCGCGTCATGTCGCTTTCCCGTCGTCCTTTGGCTTTTCAGGCTTGTTTTCGGCTCCGCCCTCGGGAGCTTTTTTGCGCATCTGCTGCACGAGTTCCTCTTCTTCGCGCTTCTTCCGCTCTTCCTCCGCGTCTTTTTTTGCCTGAGCGTTGAGGTCCGGCTGCACGATGCGGTATTGGCCGTTGATAAACTCTTTCACGGCGAGCTGCACGGGTTTTTCTTCTTCCTCGATATTGCCCTCTTCACGAAGCTCTTCCGCGATTTCTCTCGCGCGTTTGGAGATGGCCGCTACCAGAGAATAGCAGTTTTCCTCGCCATGCACCAGATCATTGACAGACAGTTTAACCATTCGAATACCTTCTTTTCCCTTTCGGGTAAATTTAAAGGAGAAGCGGACGGCTTTCTCCTGTATTGTACGAAGTTTTTGGGGGAAACATACGGCGCCCGCTATTTGAAAAAGCCGCCGCCGTATCGCTCGGCCCGCAGCTTTTCGGCGGTGATGATGCAGCTCACATCGCCGGCCGCGCGTTCCACCTCGTCGTTGAGGACGATATAGTCGTATGCGGTAGCCGTCTGCACTTCGGCCTTGGACGTTTCGAGCCGCTTGCGCACGACTTCTTCGCTCTCGGTGCCTCGGCCGCGCAGGCGGCGCGCCAGCTCCTCGACAGACGGCGGCATGATGAACACGAGCGTGGCGTCCGGGCAGTTGTGCCGGACTTTCATAGCGCCCTGCACCTCGATCTCAAGGATCACATCATAGCCCTGCGCCCGCTTTTCCTCTACCGGGCCGCGCGGGGAACCGTAATAATGATCGCAGTAGCGCGCGTATTCGAGCATATTGCCGCGCTCGATCTCGCGCTCGAATCCCTCATTGGAAAGAAAATAATACTGCTCCCCGTCCTTCTCGCCCGGACGCGGCTTGCGCGTAGTGGCGGAGACCGAGTAAAAAAGCCCTTCCCGACATTTGAAAAGAGCCTGTAAGACCGTGCCTTTCCCGGAGCCAGACGGGCCCGAAACGACAAGCAGCAGACCTCGCTCAGGCTTCTTCATCGGGCTCCCCTTCCGCGGCCTCGGCTTCTTCCGTGCCGGCGTGCTCGTCCGAAAGGCGATTGGCCACGGTCTCCGGCTGCACGGCGGAAAGGATGACATGGTCGCTGTCCGTGATGATGACGGCGCGCGTCCGGCGGCCGTAGGTAGCGTCGATCAGCGAGCCGCGCTTTCTGGCATCCTGCACGATGCGCTTGACCGGCGCGGATTCGGGGCTGACGATCGCCACGAGACGGTTCGCCGAGACCATGTTGCCGAAGCCGATGTTGATGAGCTTCATCTTTTTCTGACCTCCATCCGTCCGCGGAAAATGACGCCGGGACGGGCATGATTTTTACGGGTCCGTCTTTATTCGATATTCTGGATCTGCTCGCGGATCTTTTCAAGCTCCGCTTTGATCTCCACGACCAGCCCGGCGATCTCCGTGTCCAAGGCTTTTGAGCCGATGGTATTGGCCTCTCTGTTCATCTCCTGCATGAGAAAATCGAGCTTGCGGCCCACCGGCACGTTCGAATCCATCATCTCGGCGAACTGGGAAAGATGGCTCTTCAACCGCACCGTTTCTTCTGTGACGGAGACTTTATCCGCATAGACGGCCGCCTCCAAAAGAATGCGGTTTTCGTCCAGTTTGGCATCCGCCAGCAGCTCGCGCATCCGTTCCGTCAGGCGGGCGCGGTACTCCGTCACCGTTGCGGGAGAACGTTTCTCCACCCGCTCGACCAGCAGCCGGATCTTTTCCGAGCGGACGGCAAGGTCTTCCTGAAGACGGGCGCCTTCGGCCTCTCTCATATGCAAAAGGCTTTTGAGCGCTTCGTCCGCCGCCGTTTTCACCGTTTCCCAGACCTGTTCTTCGTTTTCCGGCGCTTTTACGACCGTAAAGATCTCCGGGAAACGAGCCACCGCGGAGACCGACAGATCGTCTTTCAGATCAAAACGTTTCTGGAGCGCGCGCAGGGCGTCGATATAGCTGCCCGCCAGCTTTTCGTTGAGCACGACGCCGGCGCTTTCGCCGCCCACCGCATCCACGGTGAGAAAAGCCTCGACCTTGCCGCGCGCCAAAAACGGCTGCACGTAGGCCCGCAGTTTTTCTTCTAAAAAGCCGTACTGTCTCGGCACGCGCGCGGAAAATTCAAAAAAGCGGTGATTGACCGCTTTGATCTCCAATACGATCTGATAACCGTGCACGGTCTGCTGCACACGTCCATAGCCGGTCATACTCCGGAGCATAGCATCACACTTTCCTCGGCCGCAAAATCCCGCGCCTCACCGCAAAAAGCACAGCATGCGGAATGTCCTATCGGATATTGTAACTTTTCGGGGACAAATTGTCAACAAAGCCAAAAAACGCGGCCGGAAAGACCGGCTGCGTTTTGCATCTCCGCAGAAAAAGCCGCACTTTAGGCCGCGGTGTCAAAGACCTGCCCGGGAAAAGCGTCGCTCAAATAATTCTGATAGACCTGTACCAGCGTCGTCGGGCTCTCGCTCAAAAGGGACTGCAGCTGAGTGACCTGGGCGGACT
>CAUULH010000011.1:0-12737 GCA_963545875.1 uncultured Ethanoligenens sp. | reverse complement strand
AATTTTGTCGGGAAATATGAATATGTTTATGGCGCGTATGGCCCGACTACCTTTGATTGCTCCGGGTTTATGCAGTATATTTTTAAAAATGCGCCGGGGGTCAACATCTCTCTCAACTTGAACGGTGAAGCACGCAGTACGGCGGCTGAAGAATATACGGAAGGAACCGCGGTAAGTGACCCGCAGCCAGGTGATTTGGTTTTCTTCAAAATCGGTAGCAGTAAAACAGTTGATCATGTTGGATTGTATATCGGGAACGGTCAGATGATCGACGCGGAGTATCATCACCCGGGCCATACGGAAAAAGATATCGCTGTTGATGATGTTTTTGACGGATGGTTTGGTCCATATTATTGCGGCGCGCGGCGAATTCTTTGATTATAAGCATAAAACACGGCGGATTTTGTTCCGCCGTGTTTTTTTCTGCCCGGCCGTTTCAGGCTTCGGTGCGCAGAACGTGCGGGATCTCCTGTGATTTGCATACGCGCACGCAGCCCAGTTCTCCGGCCAGCACATCGCAGATGCGGCGCGTCTGGGCGTCCATCTCGTCGTCGATGAGGAGAATGACCGGCACGTTCCGCGAAGAAGATTCTCCGGCGGCAAAGGCCAGCGCGCGGACGATGTATTCCACGCCTTCGTCGCGTCCATGTACGTTTACGACATACGTCACCCGGTCTTCGGGAAGCGTCAGCAGATAACGCAAGCCGCTCCGAAAGATCTCTGCCGCTCCGATAGCGGCGAAAAAAGCGAGGATGATACCGGCAATCAGCTGGAACATGGTCGATTCCCCCTTTTTCCATCCTATGAAAAAACGGGGGAAGCGGTGAAAACCGCCGAATATGGCCGGTGATCTCTTGAGTAGTTTTGTGCAGTATTTTTTCCAAGCCCGCGCAAGAAAGCCGCCCGGTAAAGGGCGGCTTTTTTAAGAGGAAAAACGCGCGCTTTTAAAAAGCGGCTTCGCGCAGTTTTTCTGCCATGTCGGTCTTTTCGAAGCTGACGCCGAGATCTTCGCGGCCCATATGGCCGTAGGCGGCGAGCTTGCGGTAGATGGGCTTGCGCAGGTCGAGCTTTTTGATGATGGCCGCCGGGCGCAGGTCGAAGTGCTCGCGCACGAGATCCTGGATCTTTTCTTCCGGGATCTTGTAGGTGCCGAACGTATCGACGAGGATGGAGACCGGATGCGCCACGCCGATGGCGTAGGCGAGCTCGACTTCGCATTTATCGGCCAAACTTGCCGCCACGATGTTTTTGGCCACATAGCGCGCGGCGTAGGCGGCGGAGCGGTCCACTTTCGTCGGGTCTTTGCCGGAAAACGCGCCGCCGCCGTGGCGGGCGTAGCCGCCGTAGGTATCCACAATGATCTTGCGGCCGGTGAGCCCTGTGTCGCCCGCCGGGCCGCCCACCACGAAACGGCCGGTCGGGTTGATGAGGTAGCGCGTCTTTTCATCCAGCAGCTTGGCCGGGATGACCGGTTTGATGACGTGCTCGATGATGTCTTTGTGGATCTGATCGGTACTCACGTCCGGGTCGTGCTGGGCGGAGACCACGATGGTATCCACGCGAACGGGGACGTCGCCGTCGTATTCCACGGTGACCTGCGTCTTGCCGTCCGGCCGGAGGAAGGCGAGCTCGCCGGTCTTGCGGACTTTCGCCAGGCGGCGCGCCAGCTTGTGCGCCAGCGAGATGGGCAGAGGCATCAGCTCCGGCGTTTCGTTGCAGGCATAGCCGAACATCATGCCCTGATCGCCCGCGCCGATGTCGGCCGCGTCGTCTTTGCCGTCGCCGCGGGTCTCAAGCGCCACGTTCACGCCGGCGGCGATGTCCGGAGACTGCTCGTCGATGGCCGTCAGCACGGAGCAGGTGTCGCAGTCGAGGCCGAATTTGGCGCGCGTGTAGCCGATATCGCGGATGGTGCTGCGCACGACTTTGGGAATATCCACATAGCATTCGGTGCTGATCTCGCCCGCTACCAGCACCATGCCGGTCGTCGTAAAGGTTTCACACGCCACGCGGGCCATCGGGTCTTTGGCGATGATCTCGTCGAGGATCGCGTCGGAGACCTGGTCGCAGATCTTGTCCGGATGCCCTTCGGTGACGGATTCGGATGTAAAGAATCGTTTGGTTGCCATGGGTTTTCCTCCTTGTTCTTGACACAAAAGCCCTCCGGCCAATAACCGGAGGGCGATGTTTCAACTCCTCATCTGTACGGTTATCTACCCCGCAGGAATTGGCACCTTGCAGCAGAACCGCAGGTTGCCGGGCTTCAAAGGGCCTTTCCCTCAGCCTCTCTTGATAAGGTCAAGAAATATAAAATTATAAAAGAACCGACAAAATTGCCTTCATTAAGACAACTTCAGTTATTATACCATGTTCGTACAGATTGTCAACCGGCCGCAAAATCGGTTTTCAAGCCAAAAAGCAAAAAAATTTACAGATGGTTCATTTTTACGTCATGCGCGTGTCACGGCCGGGCCGCACAATAAGGTCAAAACAAATGAGGAGATGGAACTTATGGTCGCACTTGGCATCATGGCGGAGCTTACCCTTGGGGTCGCGGCCCTGCTGCTTTTCTGCAACAACCTGCCGACTGCGGCGGAGCAGGAGCGGCGCACCGCCGCAGACGAAAAAAAGGATGCGCCGACGTACCTTTGAACCCGCCAGCTTTTCCTTGACAATCTCTCCCCAGCGCTTTAAAATAAGAGAATAGAACATTCGGTTCTTTTGCAAAGACCGGGAACGGATTTGCAAATTTCAGAATATATCCACACGGGCTTTTATCGTTGTTACTCTTTATTATATAGATTGATGGGATATGGCCGACCGGTTGTGCCTGCCTGAATACAGAAAATTGCATATAAAGAAGAGAAACGGCCTGTTGTGATGCTGGGCAGGAGGTGCCGGAAGCTGGCATGGATGCAATAGAGGTCGTCGTCGCTGTCGTGTTGATCGCGGTCTGCGCCATTGGCGGTTTTTTTCTCGGGGTCGCGTATCGCAAACGGATCGCGGAAGCGGAGATCAAATCTGCCGAGGATGAGTCGCGCCGTATCGTGAGCGACGCCGTGAAAGAAGCGGAGACAAAGAAAAAAGAAGCGCTGCTCGAAGCTAAAGATGAGCTTCACCGTATGCGCTCGGACGCAGAAAAAGAACTGAGGGAACGCCGCGGCGAGGTCACGCGTCAGGAACGCCGCATGATCCAAAAAGAAGAATCCATCGACCGCAAGATGGAACAGCTCGAGCAAAAAGACGAAACACTGAACAAGCGTCTGAAAACGGCTCAGAGCCGTTTGGACGAAGCCGAAGAAGTCAAGAAACAGCAGCTCGAGGCTTTGGAGCGCATCTCCGGTCTCACGCTCGATCAGGCCAAAGAATTCCTGCTCACTCGTCTCGAAAATGAGCTCACCGATGAAAAAGCGGTGCGCATACGGGATTTTGAGCAGCAGCTGAAAGACGAATCGGACACGCGCGCCAGAGAGATCATCACGACCGCGGTGCAGCGCTGTGCGGCGGATCATGTGGCGGAAGCCACGGTCTCCGTGGTGCCGCTGCCGAACGATGAGATGAAAGGCCGCATCATCGGGCGTGAAGGACGCAATATCCGCACGCTGGAGACCTTGACGGGCGT
Organism: uncultured Ethanoligenens sp.; assembly: GCA_963545875.1. Lineage (GTDB taxonomy): Bacteria > Bacillota > Clostridia > Oscillospirales > Ethanoligenentaceae > Ethanoligenens. The sequence goes on along the minus strand of CAUULH010000011.1, from coordinate 9,115 downwards.
GGATCTCATCATCGACGATACGCCGGAGGCCATCACGCTTTCGAGCTTCGACCCGGTCCGCCGCGAGGTAGCGCGCATCGCGCTTGAACGGCTGATCGCGGATGGGCGCATCCATCCGGCGCGTATCGAGGAAATGGTGGAAAAGGCCCAGAAAGAGGTCGATAACACCATCCGGCAGGAGGGCGAGCAGGCCATCCTCGAAATGGGCATCCACGGGATGCACCATGATCTGGTAAAACTGCTGGGCCGCCTGCATTATCGCACGAGCTACGGCCAGAACGTGCTCAACCACTCCATCGAAGTGGCACAGCTCGCGAGCTTCATGGCGTCGGAACTGCACGCAGATGCCACGACGGCACGCCGCGCCGGTCTGCTCCATGATATCGGAAAATCCGTGGACCGCGAGGTCGAGGGTTCCCATGTGGACATCGGCGTCGATATCGCGAAGAAATATAAAGAACACGCGGACATCGTGCACGCCATCGAGGCGCACCACGGCGACGTTGAACCGCGAACCATCGTGGCCTGCCTGGTGCAGGCGGCGGACGCCATCTCGGCGGCCAGACCGGGCGCAAGACGTGAAAATCTGGAAAATTATATCCACAGGCTTGAAAAACTCGAGAATATCGCCAATTCGTTCGAGGGTGTCGAAAAGTCCTATGCTATCCAGGCCGGGCGCGAGATCCGCATCATGGTCAAGCCGGATGTCATCAACGACAATCAGATCGTTCTCGTGGCGCGCGATATCGTTTCCAAGATCGAGCACGAGATGGAATATCCCGGGCAGATCAAAGTGCATGTTATCCGAGAGAGCCGCGCGATCGAGTTCGCAAAGTAAGATCAAAGAAGACGCATACGGGGAAAGACGGTGTTCCGGCAATCGGAAGGCCGTTTTTCTTTTCTGAAAACAACCGGGTTTTGAGATTTGGCAGGCCGGAAGGTCTCCTTCCGGTCAGGAGGGGAAAATGGTCGTATTAGCCATTGGGGACGTCGTCGGTTCAGGCGGATGCCAGTTTTTGCGAGAACATCTTCCGGCGCTGAAGAAATTGTATCAAGTCGACCTGACGATCGTCAACGGGGAAAATTCGGCGGACGGCAACGGCATCACACCGCATTCAGCCGAACATCTTTTTACGAGCGGCGCGGATGTCATCACCACCGGGAACCATGTGTTCCGCCGGCGGGAGATCTACGATATGCTGGACGAAAATCCGTTCTTGCTGCGGCCCGCCAATTATCCGGCGCGTGACCCCGGCCACGGATGGTGCATGGTCGACCTCGGCCGCGTCCAGGTCTGCGTCGTCAATCTGATCGGTACGGTCTTTATGGACAGCAATGCCAGTCCTTTTCTTGCGGCCGACGCCATTCTGAAAGAGATCGGGGAAAAAGCGGGTCCTGTTCCGGTCATCGTGGATTTCCACGCGGAAGCTACAAGTGAAAAACGTGCGCTCGGCTACTATCTGGACGGCCGTGTCGGCGCGGTGTACGGCACCCATACGCATGTGCAGACCGCCGATGAGACGGTTCTGCCCAAAGGCACCGGCTATCTCACGGATGCCGGTATGACCGGGCCGCTCCAGTCGGTGCTCGGTGTCAAGACCGATCTCGTGCTGGAACGATACCTCACCAAAATGCCGGTCCGCTTCTCTTATGCCGGTGCGCCGTTTTGGCTGTCTGGTGTCATATTTGACATAGATATTTCCTCTGGAAAAACAAATTTTGTGAAAAGAGTGCAAATAAAATAACATAAAATACCAAAATCGCTTGCTATTTTGCTGTGTTCGTTTTACAATAGGAAAAGAATGCAGGGACGGCAGGCGGCTTCTTGTGCAAGGGTAAGGCTGTCCGTGCAGTTTCATTACACAGGAAGTGGGGTTACTATGGAAATCATCAAAGTTTCATCCAAATCCGCGCCTCATGCCGTCGCGGGCGCCATTGCCAATGTGGTCCGCGACAAGAGTTCGGCTGAGATCCAGTCGGTGGGCGCCGGCGCTACGAATCAGGCAATCAAATCCATCGCCATTGCCCGTGGTTATCTGGCCCCTTCCGGGATCGACATCGTATGTATCCCGGGGTTTATCAATGTGGAAGTAGCCGGCGAAAGCCGCACGGCTATCCGGCTGATCGTTAAAACGATCTGATCGGTTTCCCTGCCGGAAAAGTCTCTGCAAACTATGCCGGGTGGTTCGGCACCGGAGGAAAAAAGACTCTGATGAGCGGAATGGAGCGATTAGCGCCATTCCGCTTTTGTCGTCTGTAAAAAACGGCGGAAATTTCATCTTTACGCCGCTTGAGGAACGTGCTATCATAAGACAAAGGACCGGGGGAAGAGGAGTACGCAAAGGTAGGGAGGATCTTTCTTTTTGGATCGAAAACATTTCAAAATGGCCGCTTTCGGCTGCATCGCCGTATCCGTCGGGCTGATTTTTTCAGCGTGCGCCGGTTCTTCGGACCAAAGTGCATCGTCTGCTACTTCGAGTTCCGCTTCTTCGTCGCAGAGCTCGTCGCAGGCTTCCGCTACATCCAAGCCGACGGCTTTTCGTCTGCCAGTCGTGCTGGCGCAGGATCTCAATCCGCTGACGACGAGCTGTATGATCAATCTGACGCTCTGGCCGCTCCTGTATGACTGTTTGGCCCAGCCGGATGCTTCCTTTACCACGCAGAAGGATCTGGCTACGGATATCCAAACGAGCGGAACGACCGTGACGGTCACGCTCCGCAGCGGCGTAACGTTCAGCGACGGAACGGCGCTTACCTCCGCAGATGTGGTCTACAGCTATGATCTGGTGAAAAGTACGTCGTCCTCCTATTTCTATGCCGACGTGTCCAATATCGCGAGTATAACGGCGCAGGGCAGTTATAAAGTGGTTTTCACTTTGAACAAAGCGGACGCGCTGGCGGGCAATCTGCTCGATATCCCCATCGTGAAATCCGGGAGCGTGGCCAGCGTAAGAACGGCGCCGACGGGCAGCGGTCCGTACACCTTTTCGACCAACCAGCTCACGGCTACTCTTACACACAACAAGAACTGGTATGGCGGCGGCACGTTCAGCTTTCAGTCGGTTCCGCTCGTCAATATTTACAGTACGGATGCCGTACAGAGCAGTTTGAAGATCGGCGCATTCAATTATTTATTTACGGATTACGGCAGCGGCTCTTTTTCGTCGAATAATCTTTCGACGAAGTCTGTCAATCTCAACCGCATCATTTATTTAGGCATCAATTCTTCGCATTCCGGCTTGTCGAACGCGCATGTGCGAAAGGCGGTCTCGCTGGCGCTCGACCGCAAGACGATGGTGACCGACGCATTTTCCTCGCAGGCACTGGCAACGAACCTGCCGTATAATCCGGCATGGTCGGGCGGGCAGGCGCCCGCGGCGGCAGATCTCTCGGCTCAGGCCGACAAAGCGCAAAGCGAACTGGAGGCCGCGGGGTATACCACGATGAATACCGCCGGCATCATCACCAAAGCGGACGGCAGCGGCGCGCTTTCACTTACCCTGCTCGTCAACAGCGGCAATAACGAGATGGTTTCGGCGGCGGGTGAGATCAAGGTCTCGCTCGATAAGATCGGCATCAACGTCAATGTCAGCTCGCTGCCCTATGCGTCGTATGTCGCGGCGCTGCAGGCCGGACAATATGACCTGTATTTGGGCAATATCCAGCTTACAGACGATATGGATCTATCACCGCTTCTTGCTTCCGGCGGAGCCGGAGCCTACGGCGTACCGGCGAACAGCCAGACGCTTTCGGCATTCACCGCGTGGCAGTCTGGCGGCGCGATCGCAAATCTCACAAGTGCCTTTTCATCGGAAACGCCGTTTGTCCCGCTGTGCTTCCAGACCGGCACCGTAAGCTATACGCCCGGTCTTTCGGGCACGATCACGCCCACGGCGAAAAACATCTTCTACGGTATCGCCACCTGGCACTATTGAATCGGATACGGATGCCGGGAGCCGTCGAAAGACCGGTTTTCCGGGCAAACGGACGGACTGTCATAAAGGAGTGAAGCGACTTGATCATTCAGGAAAATCCCAATGGCATCGTGGATGTGAGCAATGAATATTTCAGCACGCTGATCGGCAATGCCGTTTCTTCGTGTTACGGTGTTTCCGGCATGGCGCCCGGCAACGCGGCGCAGGGCATCGCGTCCTTTTTCGGGCATAAGCGTATCGATCACGGTGTGCTGGTCACAGCCGCTTCCGGCGAGCTTTCGGTCGATCTGCATATCGAAGTGACCTATGGAGTCAATATCGCCGAGATCGTGAAGAGCATCATCAAAAAAGTGCGCTATACGGTGGAGGAAGCGACGGGCCTTTCCGTTGCGAGCGTCAATGTCTTTGTTGACGGCATGAAGACGGACTGAAGACCCGATTCCAGATAAAGGGGAAGGAAAGAGAATGGAAAATGCGGCCATCTCCGGCGCGCTGCTCCGGCAGATGTTCTTAGCGGCGTCGAAGGCGATTGCGGACCGGGCGGAAGAAGTCAACCGGCTGAATGTCTTCCCGGTCCCGGATGGGGATACCGGCGCGAATATGGCGCGCACGATGAGCGCCTGCGCGAAGGCGCTCGCCGCTTTTGAGGGTGGTGCGGGCGAGACGGCGCAGGCCGCCGCAACGGCGCTGCTGCGCGGCGCGCGCGGAAACTCCGGCGTCATCCTCTCCCTGCTGGTGCGCGGCATGGCCATCGCGCTCAAAGGGAAAACAGAGACCGCCGGGCCCGATGTGGCCGCCTGCTTCCGGGGCGGTTCTGACGCGGCTTATAAGGCCGTAATGAAGCCGGCGGAAGGCACGATCCTGACTGTGGCGCGCGAGGCGGCGGCAGCCGCCGAAAAGGAAGCGAATGCCGGCGGCGATGCTCAGGCCGTTTTTGCGGCGGCATTCGCACAGGCAAAAGAAACGCTGGCCAAAACGCCGGAAATGCTTCCCGTGCTCAAAAAAGCGGGCGTAGTGGATTCCGGCGGGCAGGGCCTCGTCATCATTCTGGAAGCGATGCTGGCCGCGCTGGAAGGCCGCGTTTCCACGGAGGCGGCCGCGCCGCCGCCCGAGCAGACGGATTCCGGCGCCGTCGGCGAGGCCGAAGACGAGAGCGCGTATACGTATTGCACGGAATTCATCATCAATAAGGAAAAGACCGACGCCGCCAAAGACCCGGTCGCGCTGAAGGCTTTTTTGGAGTCTTTGGGCGACTGCGTGCTGGTGGCGGACGATGAAGATTTCATCAAAGTCCATGTCCATACCGACCATCCGGGCGAAGCGCTCGAAAAGGCCCTGACGTTCGGTTTTCTCACCGATCTGAAGATCGACAACATGCGCGAACAGCACCGCCGGAAAGCGGAAAGCAAGCCGCGGAAAGCCATCGGTTTCGTGGCGGTGGCTTCAGGAAAAGGCGTGGTGTCCGTCTTCCGCGACCTCGGCGTGGATACCGTGGTGGAGGGCGGCCAGACGATGAATCCCAGCATCGAGGAACTGCTCGACGCGGTGGAAAGCGTGGCGGCGCAGACCGTTTTCCTGCTGCCGAACAACAAAAATATCCTGATGGCGGCGGAGCAGGCCGCCGCGCTTTCCGGCGGCAAGGCGCGCGTTCTTCATACGCGGACGATCCCGCAGGGCATGACGGCTATGCTGGCCTTTTTGCCGGAGGCGAGCGCCGATGAGAACCAGATGACGATGGAAGCGGCTTATCAAAAGGTGCGCACGGGCCTTGTGACCTATGCGGCCCGCGATGCCGACGTTGAGGGCCGGAAGGTGCGCCGAAACGAGATCCTGGCCCTTGAAGACGGACGCATCGTTTTCACGGATACCGACGCGGCGCAGGCCGCGCTCAAGCTCCTGCGCTCTCTGGCGGACCGCGCCACCGGTTTCATTACCATCCTGTACGGCGAGGGCGTCAGCGCCGCGCAGGCAGAGGCCGTGCGTGCGGGCATCGCCTCCAAATATCCGCAGGCGGAAGTTAATGTTGTCGACGGCGGCCAGCCGGTCTATTCGTTCATCCTTTCGGTGGAATAGAGCGTGCGTCCGGGCGGCTTTTGAATAGGGAAACGGCGGGGATATTCCCCGCTTTTTTTGGCGGAGGCGAAAAGGAATGGAAAAACTGCGGCAGGAGGTACAGACGCTGCACGGCGTAGGCCCGCGCCGCGCGGCGCTTTTTGTCAAGCTCGGCGTGCGAACGGTCGGCGACCTGCTGTATACGTTTCCCCGCGGTTATGAAGATTTCAGCAAGACCGTTTCCGTCACGGACGCCGTGCCCGGCGAGGTCTGCTGTCTCCGTGCCGTGGCAACGTCTCCGGTGCGCTTGGCGCACGCGCGCGGCGGTATGCTGATCGGCAAGGCGCGCGCGGCCGACGATACCGGCGCGTTCGAGATCGTTTTTTTCAACAACCGGTTTGCCGAAGGGCTGTTGAAAGCAGGCGAATCCTATCTGTTTTACGGCCGGATGGGCGGTACGCTTTTTCGGAAATCGATGGCTTCGCCGGAATGTATCCCGGTCGAAGAGGCACCCGGCATGCGGCCTGTTTACGGGGCCGTGGCGGGCCTGCCCTCCCGCGCGGTGGAGCGCGCGATGCGTGAGGCGATCAAATTGCTCGAGTCCGAGACGCTTTCCGATGGGCTGCCGGATCGTCTGCGCGCCGCCCATCATCTCTGCCATCTCGATTACGCCCTGCGCGGCATCCATTTTCCCCAGGATGCGGAAATGCTGGCCGAGGCGAGAAGACGGCTGGTGTTCGGCGAACTGCTGGCTCTCCTGCTTGGCATGGGGCTCCTCCGCCGCAGGCAGGATAAGGGAAAAGCGCTGCCCTGTCCGACGAATTTCGATTTTTTGCCGTTTTTCCATGCGCTCCCGTTCACGCTCACCGGCGCGCAGAAACGCGCCATCTCCGAAGCGGCCGCCGACATGGAAAAAGAGGTGCCGATGAATCGTCTGATCGAGGGAGACGTCGGTTCCGGCAAAACGGCGGTGGCGGCCGCGCTCTGCGTGCTGGCCCACGCGGGCGGCATGCAGAGTGCGCTCATGGCACCTACCGAGATCTTAGCCGCCCAGCATGCCCAAACGCTTTCTGACATGCTCGCGCCGCTCGGCATCAAAGTGGGCCTGCTCACCGGCGGCCTGCCCGCCGCGAAAAAACGCGAGGTCAAGGCCGGTCTGGCGGACGGTTCGATTTCCCTCGCCGTGGGGACGCACGCGCTTTTGCAGGAAGATGTGAGCTTTCAAAAGCTGGGTTTCGTTATCACCGACGAGCAGCACCGGTTCGGCGTGGCTCAGCGCGCGTGCCTTGCCGTTAAAGGCGGGAGCCCGCACATGCTCATCATGTCGGCCACGCCGATCCCGCGCACGCTTTCTTTGCTGATTTACGGCGATTTGAACGTTTCAAGGCTCGATGAACTGCCCGTCGGGCGGAAGCCGGTCGAGACGTATCTGGTGGGCGGGCGCCTGCGTACGCGGGTGCGGCAATTCTTGCGAAAGCAGATAAGAGAGGGTTTCCAAGCCTATATCGTCTGCCCGCTGGTCGAAGCGGATGAAAGCGGGCTCGCCGCCGCCGTTTCGCTCCGTGCCGAGCTGGCCCGCGCTCTGCCGGATATCCCCGTGGGGCTTTTGCACGGCAAGATGCCGTCCAAAGAAAAAGAAGCGGCGATGCGCGCTTTTACGGCGGGCGAAACCAAGCTGCTCGTTGCCACCACGGTCGTCGAAGTGGGCGTGGATGTGCCGCGAGCTTCCGTCATGGTGGTGGAAAACGCGGAGCGGTTCGGCCTTTCTCAGCTCCATCAGCTCCGGGGGCGCGTGGGGAGAGGCGCGGCGCAGTCGTACTGCATCCTCATCTCCGACGCGGAAGATGCCCTTACGCGCGAACGCCTCAAGACCCTTTGCCGGACTGCGGATGGTTTTGCTGTCGCGGAAAAAGATCTTGCCCTGCGCGGCCCCGGCGATTTTTTCGGCAAGCGCCAGCACGGCCTGCCCGCGCTCGCCATCGCAGACCTGATGGGCGATATGGCCGTCTTGAAAGAAACGAAAGAAGCCGCCGCCGGTCTGCTGCGGGAAGATCCGGAACTGAGATCGCCCGCTCATACCGGCCTGCGCCGCGCCGTCAAAAAACTTTTTTCGGAGAGCGACGTGGTATTCAATTAAAATATTTTTTGGTAAAATGCTTGACAAATGTATACGGATGTAGTAGAGTAATGGAAATCAAACGGGCTTCTGCAACTGACGGAACCGGTGGATCACCACCAGGGAGCGGAAGGCCTTGAGAGCATTTGCCGACCGTCTGGGCAGCATTCGATGAAAAGATCGAGTGCTGCCCTTTTTCTTTGACAAAAAGGGGGAACGAAGCATGGAAACGAAAGCATGGGAAGGTTTCCGGCCGGGAAACTGGCGGAAAGCGATCGACGTGCGCGATTTCATTCAGCGCAATTATACGCCCTATGAAGGGGGCGGCGCGTTTCTCTCTGGTCCGACGGAGCGAACGAAAACAGTGCGGGCTGAACTGAACGATCTGCTTGCCAAAGAGCGGCAAGCGGGCGGTGTGCTGGCTGTGGATACCGAGACCGTCACGTCGCCGACGGCCTATCCGCCGGGCTATCTGGACAAGGAACGCGACATCATCGTCGGGCTCCAGACGGCAGAGCCGCTGTGCCGCGCCGTCAACCCGTTCGGCGGTCTGCGCATGACGCGTGAGGCCTGCGAAGCCTACGGCTATCGGCTTTCGCCGAAAGTGGAAGACGAATTCCGCTACCGCACGACGCATAACGATGGCGTTTTCCGCGTCTATCCGGAGGAGATCCGCACCGCGCGCCACTGCGGATTTCTCACCGGCCTGCCGGATGCCTACGGCCGCGGCCGCATCATCGGGGATTACCGCCGCGTTGCGCTCTATGGCATCGACCGGCTCATCGAGGAGAAAAAGACCGATAAAACACGCCTTGGCGAGCAGGATATGGAGGAGGAGACCGTCCGGCTTTTAGAAGAACTCTACGGGCAGATAGCGGCGCTCGGCGACGTTAAGCGGATGGCCGCCCAATACGGTTTTGACATCTCCGGCCCGGCCAAAAACGCGAAAGAAGCCGTGCAGTGGCTGTATTTCGGGTATCTGGCCGCCATCAAGGAGCAGAACGGCGCGGCC
>CAUULH010000010.1:0-13064 GCA_963545875.1 uncultured Ethanoligenens sp. | reverse complement strand
TAGGTTTTCAGCGACATGAAGTCCCTCCGTTTTTACCGGCCCGTATGCCGCTTGGAAATGAACCGGTTCTTTACCGGATGATGATACTGCCCAGTGTGCACAGGCCTTCTTTGATCTGCGCATCCGACGGCGTCGAGAAGTTCAGACGGAAAGAAAGGCTCGTCCCGTTCGTGTCGGCCAAAAACGCCGTGCCGGGCACCACGGCCACTTTCCGGGCAACGGCTTCTTTGCAGTAGCCGAGCATATCGTTGCCTTCCGGCAGCGTGCACCAGAGAAAAAGCCCGCCCTGCGGCTTGGTGCAGCCGATGCGCGGGTCGAAAAACTGCTCGATACCCGTGAGCATCAGGCCGCATTTGCGGCGGTAGAGCGAGCGGACGCGCCGGAGATGTTCGTCCAGCCCGTCCCATTTCAGGAAACGCGCGGCGATCATCTGGGAGAGCACGGTGGTGTGAACGTCTTCGCCCTGTTTGGCCACGGTCATTTTGGCCAGCACTTCGGAAGGCCCGAGCGCATAGCCCACGCGCAGGCCGGCCGAGAGGATCTTGGAGAAGGTGCCGAGGTACACCACGCGGCCGTCCTCGTCCATCGATTTGATCTGCGGGATGGCCTCGCCGGCAAAGCGGAGCTCGCCGTAGGGGTTGTCCTCTAAGATCATGATGTTGTATCTGCGCGCGAGGGCGTAGACGGCTTTGCGTTTTTCAAGGCTCGTGGTGATGCCGGTGGGGTTCTGAAAATTGGGGATGATGTAGAGCATCCGCACCTTGCGTTCGGTGCGCAGCGCTTCTTCGAGCTTTGCGAGGTCGATGCCGTCGCTTTCCATCGGGATGCCCTTTAAGCGGAGGCGGAGCGAGCGGAAAGCGTTGAGCACGCCGATAAAGCTCGGGTCCTCGCAGAGGACCGTGTCGCCCTCGTCGCAGAGGGCTTTAGCGGCGAGCTCCGCGCCCTGCTGGGCGCCGGAGACGACGATCAGGTCGTCCGTCGCTTTCCCGCAGTCCTCCGTTTTTTTCATCCGCTCTTTGAGCAGCTCGCGGAGCGGCATGTAGCCTTCCGTGATGCCGTACTGGAGCGCCGTGACGGGGTCGTTCTGCAAAATATCCGCGGCAAAGGCCGCAATCTGCTCTTTCGGGAACGACTCCGCCGCCGGGTTGCCGGCCGCAAACGGGATGATCGATCTGTTGGACGTCGCTTTGAAGATCTCCCGGATCGCCGAGGGCTTCAAGCCGGAAAGGCGGGAGGAAATATGATATTCCATAAAAAGACCTCGATCTGCTCAAAATAAATGCTTTGTGCCGAAACGGCGGCAGTCTGCCGCCGCACATTTATTCATTATTTTAGCACAACGCTTTCACCTTGACAATAATGCCGCGGGAAATGTATGATAAAAGCGTTGTCTTCTGCTTTGAAAGCAAAAGCGCGGGCTGTTCCGGATAAAAGCCCGCACGAAAATAAAGGTTTGGAAAAGGAAGGATCTCATGGCGGAGAAAGAAGTGCGCACCCGGTTCGCGCCGAGCCCCACCGGCTATATGCACGTGGGCAATCTGCGCACGGCCCTTTATACGTATCTCATCGCGAAATCCCGCGGCGGGAAGTTCATCCTGCGCATCGAGGATACCGATCAGGAGCGCTATGTCGAGGGCGCGGTGGACATCATCTACAAGACCCTGCGCGAAACGGGCCTTCTGTGGGACGAAGGCCCGGATATCGGCGGCCCGGTCGGCCCGTATATCCAGAGCGAGCGGCGGGGCATCTACAAAAAATATGCGGACGAGCTCATCGCGCGCGGCGGGGCGTATTATTGTTTTTGCAGCAAAGAGCGTCTCGACGAGCTGCGCAAGATCCACGAGGCGAGCGGCGTGCCGCATAAATACGACGGCCACTGCCGGGATCTGCCGCCCGAGGAAGTGGCCCGCCTGTTAAAGGAGGGCGTGCCGCACGTCGTGCGCCAGAAGATCCCCAAAGAGGGCAGCACGACGTTCCACGACGCCATCTTCGGCGATATCACGGTGGAGAACGATACGCTCGACGACAACATCCTCATCAAGACGGACGGCCTGCCCACCTATAATTTTGCCAACGTGGTGGACGACCATCTCATGGGCATCACGCATGTCGTGCGCGGCGTGGAGTATCTCTCCAGCGCGCCGAAATACAACCTGCTCTACGAGGCGTTCGGCTGGGAGATTCCGCAGTATATCCACTGCCCGCCCGTGATGCGCGACGCCAACCATAAGCTCTCCAAGCGCCACGGCGACCCGAGCTACGAGGACCTTATCGCGGACGGCTACCTCAAAGAGGCCGTGCTCAACTATGTGGCGCTTCTGGGCTGGAGCCCGGGCGGCGAGCAGGAGATCTTTTCGCTCGGCGAGCTGGTTCGCGCGTTTTCCATCGACGGCGTCTCCAAATCGCCGGCCATCTTCGATGTGGCCAAGCTGAACTGGATCAACAGCGAATATATCCGCAACATGCCGCTCGAGCGGTTCCACGACATGGCCCTGCCGTATATCCGCAAAGGCGTGAAGCGCGATGTGGATACCCGGCTCATCGCCGAGATGCTCCAGCCGCGCTGTGAGAAGCTGACGGATATCCCGGAAAAGCTCGATTTTATCGACGGGCTGCCCGAATACGAACCTTCGCTCTACGTCCATAAAAAGATGAAGACCAATCCCGAGAATTCGCTCCAAAGCCTCAAAGACGCCCTGCCCGTGCTCGAAGCGCTGCCCGAATGGACGCGCGAGAGCATCCACGACGCGCTTTTCGGTCTGGTGGCGGAAAAAGGCGTGAAGAACGGCATCGTGCTCTGGCCGGTGCGCGTGGCAGTATCCGGCAAAGCGTTCACGCCCGGCGGCGCGGTGGAGATCTGCGCGCTGCTCGGCCGTGACGAATCGGTAAAACGCGTCAAAAAGGGCATCGAGCTCCTCTCCGCGCCGCAGGCGTAAAAGCGCCTGTCTCCCTTTTGTTTTGCTTGAAAAGCCGGGGAAAAGTCGGGAAAATACTGGGTTTTACACAGATTTTACAGAAGCTTTACTCACCCATGCTTTTGCGGAATGTGAAGAAACGGTATAGTAAAACCAGTACAGCAAAACAGGAATTCCGGCTGAGTAACGAAAAGGGAGAACCATTCATGAAAAAGTTTTTAACAGCTCTTACGTCCATCGCGGTCGTTGGCGCGCTCCTGACGGGATGCGGCAGTTCGAGCAGCTCTTCGAGCAGCACGAGCAGTGCGGCGAGCACCGTCAGCGGCACCGTTACGGCGGCCGGCTCTTCAGCGCTCAAACCGCTGGTCGCCGCGGCTAAGACGGCGTTCCAGGAAAAGAATTCGGATGTTTCCATCACCGTCAGCGCGGGCGGCTCCGGCGTGGGCCTTCAGCAGGTGGCCAGCGGCACGGTCGATATCGGGGATTCCGATGTGGCCGCCGAAACCAAGCTTTCAGCCGATCAGGCCAAAACGCTGGTCGACCATCAGGTCTGCACCATCGGCGTTGCGGTTATCACCAGCTCGGACGTTACGGTCAAAAATCTGACGACCGCTCAGCTGATCTCCATTTTCACCGGCAAGACGACCAACTGGAAAGACGTGGGCGGCGCGGATGAAAAGATCACGCTTGTCACGCGTCCGACCAACTCCGGCACGCGCGCTCTGTTCAAAGAATGGGCTTTGAACAACGAGGACGAAACGGCTTCCGCCCTCAACACGGATGATTCCGGTGTCCTGCTTCAGGATGTTTCCACCAACAAAGGCGCGATCGGCTATGTGGCGCTTTCTTACCTCGTCACCAGCCCGAACGTCAACACGGTGAATATCAACGGCGTCGAGCCCACGCTTGCCAATATCTATTCCGGCAAATACAAGGTTTGGGGCACTGAGCATATGTATACCAAAGGCAAAGCCACCGGCGCGGTAGCCGCGTTCCTCAAATACATGACTTCGGATAAAGAGTTCCAGGCCAAACAAGAAGCGCTTGGCTACGGCGTGTCCACCAAGATGAAAGTTTCGCATACGGACTCTTCTTCATCCTCCTCTGCATCCTCTTCTTCTTCCGCCGCTTCTTCCAAATAAGATAAGAGCCGCCGGTCAAACAAAACCATTGCGCTGAAGAAAAGATTTGTGATATTCTATGGGTGACGATCCAATATAATGCCAGCACAGGGAAAAGGTCGGCGGTATGATCCGCACGGCCTTTTCTCCCTGAACGGCGAATAAAAGGGATAAAAGGATGGAAAAAGTGCTTCAGGAAGAACGGCAGTCCATACGAAAGCAAGCGCGGGGGAAAAGGCGGTTCCGCGCGGATCATTTCTACAAGGAGACGCTGGGGCGTTCCATTGTGACCGTGCTCGGCATCTTCATCGCGGCGCTCACGCTGATTATCGGAATCTTTCTCGTCGTCAACGGCCTGCGCACCTTCACGGTCTATCACCACAGCGTGTGGGAATTCCTGTTTTCTGCTCAGTGGAATCCGGTCGATTCGGTCTTGCAGACCGGGCAGAAGACCGGCCATGTCGGCGCGGCGATCTTCATCTTCGGCTCCATTGTCATTTGCTTTCTCGCGCTGCTCATCGCCACGCCGTTCAGCATCTGCACGGCCATCTTCATGGTGGAGATCTCCCCAAAGATGGGCAAACAGTTCCTTCAGCCGGCGATCGAGATCTTCGTGGGCATCCCGTCCGTGGTCTACGGCTGGACGGGGCTCACCGTACTGGTGCCGTTCATCCGGGACGTCTTCCATCTCCAGATCGGGTACAGCGTGCTGGCCGGCGCGATGGTGCTGGCTCTGATGATCTATCCGACCATCACGAGCATTTCGGCGGACGCTATCCGCCATCTCCCCAATAAATACAAGGAAGCTTCCTACGGTCTCGGCTCCACCAGGTGGCAGCTCATCTGCCGCGTGCTGCTGCCGGCTGCCGTACCGGGCGTCCTCACGGGCATCATCATGGGTCTCGCGCGCGCCTTCGGCGAAGCGCTCGCCGTGGCCATGGTGATCGGGCCGGCCCTCCAGTTTCCGACCAGTATCCTCTCGCCCACCAGCAACCTGACGACCGAGATCGCCGCCTACATGGGCAACGCGGCGCAGGGCGGCGAGCTCCAGAGCGCACTCTGGACGATGGCGCTGCTCCTGCTCGTCATCTCGTTCGTCTTTATCATGATCGTGCGTGTCATCGGCAGGAGAGGAGAGGCCCGCTCATGAGAAATCCTTCTGCGACCGTGAACAAGGCAAAGCGTGCCGACCGGATCGCCACGGGCGTCCTGTACGGCGTGGCGGGGTTCTTCCTGCTTCTGCTCGGCGCTTTTACAGTCTATATCCTTTACCGCGGCGGACGCGCCGCCGTCATCCTTTCCGGCTCGACCGACGTGGGCATCGGCGCGCAGTTTTTCAACACGATCTATCTGGTGATCCTTTCGCTGCTCATCAGCACGCCGATCGGCGTCTGCGCGGGCATCTACATGGCGGAGTATCTGCCGGACGGGCGCTTTGCCCATTTTCTGCGCACCTGCGTGGAAACGCTTTCTTCCCTGCCTTCCATCGTCGTGGGCCTTTTCGGCTACATGGTCTTTCTTGTGATGACGCATTCGACCTATAACCTGATGGCGGGCGCGCTGGCGGTCTCCATCCTGAATCTGCCGCTCGTCACCACCACTACCGAGGACGCTTTCCGCGCCATTCCCCCCATCTACAAAGAGGGCAGCCTCGGTATCGGCGCCACACACTGGCAGACCATCGTCCATGTGCTCACGCCGGCGGCCATCCCGCGCATCATTACGGGCGTCATCCTCGCGGGCGGGCGGGCGTTCGGCGAAGCGGCCGCGCTCCTCTATATCGTGGGCATGGGCACGGATATCAATTTCAGCAAGACGCTCGACATCACCAGTCCGCTCTCGGCGCTCAACCCGTTCCGTTCGGGCGAGACGCTGGCCATGCACATCTGGGATATGAATACCAACCCATCCATGCCGCACGCGCATGAGCAGGCGGATTTCTCCGCGGCCATCCTGATCATCATGGTCTTTGTGTTCAGCTTGGGCTCGCGCTTTCTCGGCAACGCGCTGGAACGGAAAATGACCGGAAACAAGTCATAAGGACGGGAGTGGCAGTATGAATGCAAAAATGAAGGCACAAGATGTCGAGCTCTATTACGGAGACGTACACGCGCTGAAAAAAGTCAGCCTCAGCGCGTATGAAAATAAAGTGACGGCGCTCATCGGGCCGTCCGGCTGCGGGAAATCCACGTTCATCAAAACGCTCAACCGCATGAACGATCTGATCCCGACGGTGAGCATCAGCGGAAACGTCATGCTCGACGGCGAGGATATCTATTCAAAAGACATGGACGTCACGCTGCTGCGCAAGCGCGTGGGCATGGTGTTTCAGTCGCCGAACCCATTCCCGATGTCCATTTACGACAACATCGCCTACGGGCCGCGCATCCACGGCCAGAAGAACCACGGCAGGCTCGACGAGATCGTCGAAAGGAGCCTGCGCGGCGCGGCGCTGTGGGACGAGGTGAAAGACCGCCTGCGCAAGAGCGCGCTAGGTCTTTCCGGCGGGCAGCAGCAGCGTCTGTGCATCGCGCGGGCGCTGGCCGTTGAGCCGGAAGTGCTTCTGATGGATGAGCCGACGAGCGCGCTGGACCCGATCTCCACGATGAAGATCGAGGAACTGGTGGGCGAACTGAAAAAGCAGTATACCATCGTCATCGTGACGCATAACATGCAGCAGGCGGCGCGCATCTCGGATTTTACGGCGTTTTTCCTGCATGGGGAGATCGTCGAATACCAGGAGACGGATTCGCTTTTCTCCATGCCGAAGGATAAACGCACGGAAGACTATATCACCGGGCGTTTCGGCTGATTTTTTTGAGGAGATTGAAGAGGACAAAGAGCGGTATACTGCGGTTTTGAACGGTATGCCCCGTCCTTTCGAAAACGGGAGCGTTTTCGCGTGAACGGAATCAGAAAGGGGGCGCCGGCATGAGCGGCGTGCGTACAGAATTTGAGAAGGAACTGGAGCAGCTCCATCTGCGGCTTATCCGGATGGGCGGCCTGGTGGAAGAAGCGATCGACCGTTCGGTCACGGCTTTGGAAAAAAACGACCGCGCCATCGCCAGATCGGTGATGCAGAACGATAAGCAGATCGATGATCTTGAGCGCGAGATCGAGACCCTCTGCCTGCGGCTTCTGCTCAGGCAGCAGCCGGTGGCAAAAGACCTGCGGGCGATCTCCACGGCCCTTAAGATCGTGACGGATATGGAGCGCATCGGCGACCACGCGGTGGGTATCGCGGATATCCTGCTCCGCATCGAAAAACCCACGCTCAGCCAGGCGGTGGAGCACATTCCGCTGATGGCGCATGTGGCGCTTTCCATGGTCAAAGACAGCGTGAACGCGTTCGTACACAGCGATATGAAGCTTTCCCGCGAAGTGATGGCGCGCGACGACGAAGTGGACCATCTTTTCCACACCATCCAGCAGGAGATCATCGCCATTCTTGTCAAAAACAACGATAAAGCCGACGAAGCGGTCGATCTGCTGATGATCGCCAAATATATCGAGCGCATCGGAGACCACGCGGAGAATATCGGGCAGTGGGTCATCTTCAATTTGACGGGCGCTCTGAAAGACCGGCAGTTGATGTAAAGGACCGGAAAAGAGGACGTCATGGCAAAAACGGCATTCGTGGTCGAAGACGAGGAGAATATCCGGGAAGTCATCAAGTGCACGCTCGAATCCTGCGGGCTTTCGGTGGTCGGTTTCGAGGATGCGGAAACGATGCTTTCCGCGCTTGCGGAAGATCGGCCGGATATCATCCTGCTCGACATCATGCTGCCGGGATTGGATGGCTTTGCCACACTTAAACGGATCAAATCCGGCGAAGCGAAGCAGGTGCCGGTCATCCTGCTGACGGCCAAATCGAGCGAGATCGACAAGGTGACGGGGCTCGACCTCGGCGCCGACGACTATATCACCAAACCTTTCGGCGTGCTGGAGCTGATGGCCCGTGTCCGCGCGGCGCTGCGCCACGCCGGCAGGCCGTCGGAAGAAGGCAGCGTTTTTTCCGCTCGGGGCATCCGCCTCGACGCGGACCGCCATGAGGTGCTTCTGCATGAAAGGCCGGTCGAGCTCACGCTGAAAGAATTCGACCTGCTGAAGACCCTGATGGAGAACAAAGGCAAAGTCATGCCGCGCAACACACTGCTCGATGCCATCTGGGGCTACGGCTACGCGGGCGAGACGCGCACGCTGGATATGCATATCCGCAGCCTGCGGCAAAAGCTCGGGATGGACGGCGATTCGTTCATTTCCACCGTCCGCGGCGTGGGGTACAAGTTCGACACCTGAAAAAAGGGGGAACGGTGCGTGCTCAAATTTTCGGTATGGCGTATCACGCTGCTGCCGGTGCTGGTTTCCGGCGCCGTCGGCGGCTTTTTTTTGGCTGTTTTCATGGCGCAGGCGAACGATCTGAGCGCCTTATACTGGATATCGGCTTTCCTGATGGCCCTTTTGGCCGGCGCTTTGGCCGCCCTGTTCTCTGCCCGGATGACCAATCGGAAAGTGGAAGTGCAGATGATCGCGCTTGCAGATTCGATGGCCCATCTGCGGAAAAAGGACAAAAACGGGCGTATCCTTTTCCCCAAGCCGTTCCTGCCGGCACAGGCGCGGCTCGAGGAAAACGCTTCGGCACTGCTTGAGCGCGCGGAGCGGGCGCATTCGGAGCGCGAGCGCGCCGACGCGATGCTCGATAATATGAACGAGGGGCTCGTGGCAGTGGACAGCGAGCTCACCATCGTGATGCTCAACCGCCGGGCCGGGCAGTTCTTTCAGGCGGATGAAGCGGCCATGCGCGGGCAGAACCTGCTCCATCTCACCCATATGCCGCGCCTCATCGAGGCCGCCACCAAGACCGTCCAGACCGGGGAGGCCGGCCGTTTCGACTGGCAGGATCAAGAGAGCGGGCGCACGTTCCAGTTCTCCGTGAGCGCCGTGGAAGGCTTTTACAGCCGGAGCGGCGGGCACGGCGCCGTGCTGCTCATCACGGACGTGACGGCTGTGCGCCGCACGGAGCAGATCCGCTCGGAGTTCGTGGCCAACGCCTCGCACGAGCTCAAGACGCCGCTCACCGCCATCAAAGGGTTCGTGGAGCTCATCGAGGCCGATATCATCACGAATCCGGAGCAGGTGAAAGGCTATCTTGCCCGTATTCATGCCGAAACGGAACGGATGATCGGGCTCATCAACGACATTCTGCGCCTTTCAGAGCTCGAATCGGTGAACGCGGACGCCGGATTTTCCACGGTGAGCATGAAATTGACGGCTCAGCGCGCGGCGGAATCGGTGGCTTTTTCGGCAAGAGCGAAAGAAGTCTCCATCCGTGTCGAGGGCGATATGGGCACGCTGCGTGCCAATCCGGACCGGATGATGCAGCTGGCGCTGAACCTCATCGACAACGCGGTGAAGTACAACAGGCGGGGCGGCGCCGTGACGGTCACCGTTACGACGAAGCGGGACGGCGTGGCTTTCTGCGTGCGGGATACCGGCATCCCGCCGGAAGCAAAAGAGCGCGTATTCGAGCGCTTTTACCGGGTGGATAAAGGCCGCAGCCGCCGCCAGGGCGGCACGGGGCTCGGCCTGTCCATCGTCAAGCATATCGTCGGGCTGTATAAAGGCCGAATCGAAGTGGAAAGCGAGGTCGGCAAAGGCACGCTCATCACCGTGACGCTGCCCGTCCATCTGGAAGATCAGGAAGGAAAATAAAATTGCGCCGGGTGCATCTTTTTGTGAGCGGCCATGTCCAAGGCGTCGGGTTCCGCTGTTTCGTATGGCGTGCGGCAAAAGGACTGGGCCTCACCGGCTGGGTCCGCAACCTTGAGGACGGCCGCGTGGAACTTGAGGCCGAGGGACAGACGGAAACGCTCCGCCTTTTTTTGAAAGAGGTGCGGCGAGGCCCTCGTTTTGCCCGCGTGGCGCGGGTGGATGTGACGGAAGAAACGGCATCCGGCGGCGCGTCTTTTGAGATCCGCGGCTGATCGTCCCCGGTTTTGCGGGGATTTTTTGCGCCTGTTTTTCCGGCGGCCCGGCTCTGTCTTTTGCGCGTGCCCGGAGGCATAAAAAGGAACGGACGCGCATAGGCTGGCCGTAGAAAGTTTTAGGAACCGAAAAGGCGCGGCCTGGTCCGCGCGAGGAGGGGAAAACGATGGCGGTGCAGCAACAGGAGAGCCCGGCGCCTGAGCAAGCGCACAATCTGATCTTGGAAAACAGGCGGGTGCTCACGGTCTCCGGCGTAACGGATGTGGACAGCTTTGACGAAGAAACGGTGGTGCTCTTTACAGCGCTCGGCGAGCTGACGGTGCATGGCTGCAACCTGCACATGAACAAGCTCAGTGTCGAGACCGGCGAAGTCAGCGTGGAGGGAGAGATCGCCTCGCTTTCCTATCGGGACGAAGAGCCGCGCGGCGGCGGGCTTTTCGGGCGGATCTTCAAATAAGGAGGCGGAGCGGTGACCGTTTCGGTGTCGGCGCAGATGCTGCTTTTTTGTCTTTCCCTGGCGCTCGGCGGCGCGTTCGGCCTTGTCTACGATCTGCTGTATGGGTTCCGCCGGCTGTTTCCCTGCGGGCGCGCGCCGGCTTTTGCGGCGGATTGCCTGTATCTTCTGCTCTGCGGCGCGGCCACTTTTCTTTTCCTGCTCATCGGCAACGCGGGCGAGGTGCGGCTTTTCGTGCTGGCCGGAGAGGCGCTGGGCTTCGTGATCTACCGCTTCACGCTGGGGGTTTTGGTCTCCCGAGCGGTCAAGGCGGCGGCGGCTCAGACGCGGCGCGCGGCTTTTGCCGCGGGAAGGTGCTTGAAGCGCCCGGCGTCTGCGGCGGAACGCAAGATGGGCGCCTTTGCCGTCCGGACGGCCGGAAGAATCCGAAAAACCGCCTCCAAAGGGCGTAAAGTTGCGAAAACAGGCTTGAAACCGGCCCGCCTCATGATGTATAATCTGTCGTATAGAGTGCGGCGCGGGGCGGCCAAAAAGACTGCCCGGCGCCGGACGGGTCATCATGGGGCGGGAAAATGAAAAAGAAGAAAAGGAAAAACGTGCTTCTTCATCTGGCGGTCGGTGTTTTTGCCGTCTATATCGTCACGACGCTGGTCAGACAGCAGGTCGAGATCGGCCAGCACCGCACTGCCCTCGCACAGCTGAAGAACCAATATCAGCAGCAGCAGACGCAGAATGCGGAGATCCAAAGGCAGCTTTCTGAAAGCGATGACCAATACATGGCGGAAGTGGCCCGGGACAAGCTGGGCTATACGAAATCAAACGAAAGGGTCTATATCAACGTCGCGGGCAATTGACCGCGCGCCGTACCCTTTTTATAGAAAAAACGTTTGACGGGGGTTGAGCAAAAGCCGGGGCTTGCTCCGGGATGTGTTCGGTCATGTTTCACCGCTCACAGGAGGATAAGCAGAATCTATGCAGCTTGAGATTGGTTCGGTCATTGAGGGGAAGATCACGGGGATCACGCGGTTCGGCGCGTTCGTAGAACTGCCGGACGGCAAAACGGGCATGGTGCATATCTCTGAAGTCGCGCCTACTTTCGTGAAGGATATCCACGATTTCGTGCAGGAGAACCAGACGGTAAAGGTGAAAGTCCTTTCCGTCTCCGAAGAAGGGCGCATCGCCCTTTCCATGAAGCGCGTGGAAGCGCCGGTCCGCCCCGCCTCGTCCGGGCGTCCCGGAAATTTTGAGTGGTCGCCGCGCCATAACGACCATCTCTCTTTTGAAGAGATGATGACGAAGTTCAAACAGTCGAGCGACGAGAAGCTCTCAGCTCTGAAAAAATATGTCGACCCCAAGCGCGGGAATGTTTCCCGCCGCGTGAGCACAAAATAAAAGCGGGTCTTGCGGCCGCTGTTCTAAAAGATCGAGCTGTTCCGAGGGCTTTGGCGGAAAGATCCGGGGCGTTGTCCCGAAAAGGACTTTTCCATGCCGCCTGCGGGGCCGCTCGCTTCTTTTTCTTCTTCAAAAAAGACCGCCGGAAAACCGGCGGCCCACAACAAAGGAAAACAGGTTAATTGGGGAAGTGAAAGGGTATAAAAGGGAGTTGCATCTATATATTATCATAAATAGAAATATTTGTAAAGCTAAAAAATAAAAAAAGTTGAAAGGATAAAAGGAAAGCCAAATGGTGGATGTATTGATTATCGGAGGCGGTCCCGCGGGCGTGACGGCCGCGGTTTACGCGGCGCGTGCCGGCCTTTCCACGCTGATGCTGGAGCGCATGGGCGTGGGCGGCCAGGTGGCGACGACCTATGAAGTGGAGAACTGGCCGGGCAGCACGATGGTGACCGGTTTCGATTTTGCTTCCAATATGGAAAATCAGCTCAAAGCGGTGGGCACGAAGCTCGTGTACGGCGAGGCGTCGGCGCTTTCACTTGAAGGCGAGGTCAAAAAGATCACCGTGGGCAAAGAGACCTATGAGGCCCGCACCGTGATCCTGACCATGGGCGCGGAGCGGCGTCATCTCGGCGCGCCGGGCGAAGAGGAGTTCCGCGGCAAAGGCGTTTCATACTGCGCGACCTGCGACGGCAACTTTTTCCGTAAAAAAGACGTGGCCGTCATCGGCGGCGGCAACAGCGCTGTGGAAGACAGTATCTATCTCGCCAATGTGTGCGCGAAAGTCTACATCGTGCATCGGCGCGACGCTTTCCGCGCGGAAGGATATCTCAAACGCCAGCTCGACGGTCTGACCAATGTGGAAAAAGTGTTCGATTCCGTCGTGGCGCATATCGACGGGGAAAAGGCCGTGACCGGCGTGGCGCTCAAAAACGTCAAGACGGGCGAGAGCCGCGAACTGCCGGTTGCCGGCGTGTTCGTCGCCGTCGGCACGAAGCCGCGGACCGACCTGGTAAAAGATCTGCTGCCGCTCGACAAGGGCGGCTATGTGGAGGCGGATGAAACGTGCGCCACGGCGGTGCCGGGCGTGTTCGTAGCGGGCGATATCCGCCGCAAACCGCTCCGTCAGATCGTTTCGGCGGCGGCGGACGGCGGGGCGTTCGACGCGCGGGGCGGCACGCTGATGCCGGGTAT